>JAHHRT010000190.1 GCA_020025615.1 Oscillospiraceae bacterium
AGGTGCAGTACCCGATCCCGGATTTCCTGAGTCCGGCCCTGATTCCAGTACTGAGTGCCGATGTAGCCACAGGTGCGCCGTGCCACATTCATTTTGCTCTGGTCGGTGTTGCCGCACTGGGGGCAGACCCAGATAAGTTTGCCGTCCTCGTCTTCCTGAATCTGGATTTCACCATTATAGCCACAGCACTGGCAGTAGTCGGACTTGGTATTCAGCTCCGCATACATGATGTTGTCGTAGATGAACTGCATCAGCTCCAGCACCGCATCAATGTTCTGCTGCATATTGGGAACTTCCACATAGCTGATAGCGCCGCCGGGGGACAGCTGCTGAAATTCAGATTCAAATGCCAGCTTGGTAAAAGCATCGATAGGCTCCGTTACATGGACATGGTAGGAGTTGGTGATATAGGACTTGTCCGTAATTCCGGGGATGATGCCGAAACGCTTCTGCATACACTTGGCGAATTTGTAGGTGGTGGATTCCAGCGGAGTTCCGTAGAGGGAGAAGTCGATGTTGTGCTGCTCCTTCCACTTCTTGCAGGCATCGTTCATGTGCTGCATGACGGAAATGGCAAAGGGCTTTGCCTCGGTATCCGTATGGGAACGGCCGGTCATGTACTTGACACACTCATAAAGTCCGGCGTAGCCCAGAGAAATGGTGGAATATCCGCCGTAGAGGAGCTTGTCGATGGGTTCACCCTTGGGAAGTCTTGCCAGTGCGCCGTACTGCCAGAGAATGGGAGCGGCATCGGAAAGGGTTCCCTTCAGCCGCTCGTGGCGGCACATGAGCGCCCGATGGCAAAGCTCCAGACGCTCGTCGAAGATCTGCCAGAACTTGTCCATATCCTTCCCGGAGGAAAGCGCCACATCTACCAGATTGATGGTGACAACGCCCTGATTGAAGCGGCCGTAATACTTGGGCTTTCCGTTTTCGTCCAGATAGGGGGTCAGGAAGGAGCGGCAGCCCATGCAGGTGTAGCACTGGCCATCACCGTTGGCGTCCACCTTCAGCTCCTTCATCTTCTTTTCGCTGATATAGTCGGGAACCATCCGCTTGGCGGTGCATTCTGCTGCCAGCTTGGTCAGATACCAGTAGGGAGAATCCGGGGTGATGTTGTCATCTTCCAGCACATAAATAAGCTTGGGGAAAGCGGGGGTGATCCAGACACCCTTTTCGTTCTTGACACCCTCACAGCGCTGACGCAGGGTTTCTTCAATAATCATGGCCAGATCCTGCTTTTCCTGCTCATTTCTGGCTTCGTTGAGGTACATGAATACCGTGATGAAAGGAGCCTGACCGTTGGTGGTCATCAGGGTCACGACCTGATACTGGATGGTCTGCACACCCTTGCGGACTTCATCCCGCAGGCGATCTTCCACAACCTTCGAAATTTGAGCTTCATCGGGGGTGATGCCCAGCACTTTCAGCTCCCGATCCACGATTCTGCGGATCTTTTCCCGGCTCACCTGCACGAAAGGTGCCAAATGGGTGAGGCTGATGGACTGTCCGCCGTATTGATTGGATGCAACTTGGGCAATAATCTGGGTAGCGATATTGCAGGCGGTGGAGAAGGAATGGGGCTTTTCAATCAGCGTACCGGAAATGACAGTGCCGTTTTGGAGCATATCCTCCAGATTCACCAGATCGCAGTTGTGCATATGCTGGGCAAAGTAATCGGAATCGTGGAAATGGATGATACCGGCCTCGTGCGCTTCCACGATTTCTCTCGG
>JAHHRT010000191.1 GCA_020025615.1 Oscillospiraceae bacterium
AGACCAAGTGTATCCAGTGTAACAACTGTGCATTCGTCTGCCCCCATGCTACCATTCGTCCCTACGCTCTGACCGAGGAAGAGGCTAAGAACGCTCCCGCTGCTACCAAGATGGTTCCCGTCAAGGCTGGCAAGGGCAAGGGTGTCTACTCCTACGCTATGGCTGTTTCTCCCCTGGACTGCATGGGCTGCGGTGTCTGTATCGGCGTCTGCCCCACTCAGGCTCTGACCATGGTTCCTCAGGAGTCCCAGCTGGATCAGCAGGATGTCTTCAACTACATGGTTTCCAAGGTTGCTTCCAAGCCCGAGATGCAGGATAACACCGTTAAGGGCAGCCAGTTCAAGCAGCCCCTGCTCGAGTTCTCCGGCTCCTGCGCAGGCTGTGCTGAGACCAGCTACGCTCGTCTCGTGACTCAGCTGTTCGGTGACCGTATGTACATCTCCAACGCTACCGGTTGTTCCTCCATCTGGGGCGGCCCCGCAGCTACTGCTCCTTACTGCGTCAACGAAGAGGGCCACGGTCCCGCATGGGCTAACTCCCTGTTCGAGGATAACGCAGAGCACGGCCTGGGTATGTACACCGCTCAGGAAGTCCTCCGTGAGTCCCTGGCCAACAAGGTCAGAACCGTCATGGAGAACGCTGACGACGCTCGTAAGGCTGTCTGCCAGAACTGGCTGGACACCTACACCGACGGCGCTGCTAACAAGGAAGCTACCAAGGCTCTGGTCGCTAACCTGAGCGCTGACGCAAACGATGCTGTCATCGCTGAGATCCTGTCCAAGAAGCAGTACCTGTCCAAGAAGTCCGTTTGGATCTTCGGCGGCGACGGCTGGGCATACGATATCGGCTTCGGCGGCGTTGACCATGTTCTGGCTTCCAACAAGGACGTCAACATCTTCGTCTTCGATACCGAGGTTTACTCCAACACCGGCGGACAGGCTTCCAAGGCTTCCAACATCGGCCAGGTTGCTCAGTTCGCAGCTTCCGGTAAGGAAACCAAGAAGAAGTCTCTGGCTGAGATCGCAATGAGCTACGGCTATGTTTACGTTGCTCAGATTGCTATGGGTGCTAACCCCGCTCAGACCATCAAGGCCATCACCGAGGCTGAAGCTTACAACGGTCCTTCCCTGATCATTGGCTACGCTCCCTGTGAGATGCACTCCATCAAGGGCGGCATGACCAACTGCCAGGCTGAGATGAAGAAGGCTGTTGAGTGCGGCTACTGGAACCTGTTCCGCTTCGATCCTTCCAAGGAAACCGGCAAGTTCACTCTGGACTCCAAGGCTCCTAAGGATGGCTATCAGGAATTCCTGATGAACGAAGCTCGCTACAGCCGTCTGACCCGTGAGTTCCCCGAGCGTGCAACCGATCTGTTCGCTAAGAACGAGGCTGCTGCTAAGGAGCGTTACGAGCACCTGCTGAAGCTGGTCGAGATGTACAAGGACTAATCTCCTCTAGTATATTCTAATTCTCGCCTCCCCCGGGTCTCCCGGGGGAGGCTTCGTGCTGTCTGAGAGCCTTGTGCTGTCTCAGAAGCCCTTTACAGAAAGGAATCTCATATGTACTGTACCATCATCGACATTCGGGGAGATTACGGCTACGTCCGCTATGAGGACACCGGCGTGGTTTCCGAGGTTGCCCTGGCCCTGCTGCCCTTCGGCGCAGACGTGGGCGACCGGCTGAAATTTGAGAACTACGAGTTCACCCAGG
>JAHHRT010000192.1 GCA_020025615.1 Oscillospiraceae bacterium
CGCAAGTGGGGAAGGATATCCTGGTGCTATCGGAGACTGACAGGTATTGTTTTTCTTTCGAAAAACAGCACCTGTGAATATCCGAAAGGAGAAAAACAAATGAGAAAATTATGGAATATTGGAATGGCACTGCTGCTGGTGGTGCTGATGATCCCGTCGGTATTTGCCGCAGAGCCGGAGTTCCTGCTGGAACTATCGGTGGACGGCGCCGACACCAAACAGGTTCAGACAGGGGACATCGTCACGGTGATGTTTGCTCTTGAGAGAACCGATTCGAAGGAGCCCTACACCATGTATGCCATGCAGAATCAGATTCGCTATGACAGCGAATTTTTCGAGCTGGTGGACGGAAGCGCTCTGGTGAGCAGCGGAATCGAGACCACGGATCTGGCCCTGCGGGACAATTTCCGGGAGTTTTATATGAACTTCCTGTCCCTCACCGGGGGCGAGAAGTGGGATAGCCGCACCGTGGTGGGCACCTTCCAGCTGAAGGTCATCGGCACCGGCGGCTCCAGCAGAATTACCTGCCAGAATTACATGGTGTCCCATCCCGACGGAGCCGGGACCTACCCTGTGACTGCACAGGATGTGACGGTGAGCATCCACTCCCAGTGCATCGTGGAATTCGAGCCCAACGGCGGCAGCGCCGTGGAGCCCATGACCGCGGAGCTGGGGCAGCTGCTCAAAAAGCCCGCAGATCCCCGCCGGGAGGGCTATACCTTTGCCGGCTGGTATCGGGATTTTGACCTCCAGGAGCCCTGGAATTTTGACACCGACACCGTGGAGAGCAACATGACCCTCTATGCAAAGTGGACCGAGGGCGGTGAGGCAGCAGGCAGCCTGCTGTGGCTGTGGATTCTGCCGTTGGTGCTGGCTGTTGCTGTGATTTGGGTCATTGTAAAGAGAAAGAAGAAATAAAGAAATCAGAACAGGGGGAGTGAGTCCGGATGAAGCGTTGGATCTGTCTTCTGTGCGTATTTGTGCTGCTGATCACTGCGCCGGTAGTATCGGCGGCAGCGCCGGAATTTGAATTTGAGCTGTCGGTGGACGGAAAAACCGAAAAAACCGTGAGCACCGGCGATATTGTAACGGTGACCTTCACTTTGGAAAACAGGGGCGGCAGCTATACCATGTACGGTATGCAGAATGAAATCCGATATGATACAAGCTTTTTCCGTCTGGTTCCCGGTTCGGTCATGGTTGGTCAGGGAATCTGCTGGACGGACCTGGGAATGACCGACGGGATCCATCGGGAGCTCTACATGAACTATGTGAGCACCAGCGGCGGCAGCACCTGGCAGCAGAAAACCACTGTGGGTCGGTTCCAGTTACAGGTCATTGCCCAGTCTGGTTCCAGCCGGATCACCTGCGGGGACTATTTGGTTTCCAACCGGGAGGGTACCGGAAATCTGGATGCAGGCTGTCAGAATGTTACGATAACGGTGGAAAAGCAGAGCTATACTGTGTCCTTCCAATCCAATGGCGGCAGCAAGGTTTCCGAGCAGATTGTGGATGGCGGCGGCAAGGTGAAAAAGCCCCCCATGCCATCCAGACCCGGCTATCGGTTCGACGGCTGGTATGAGGATGCGGCCTTCCGCAATCCCTGGAATTTTGAGTCAGAGCAGGTCCGCAGCGACCTGACCCTCTACGCCAAATGGACGAAGCTTCCCATCAGCGGCGGAGGCGGTCAGCGGCC
>JAHHRT010000193.1 GCA_020025615.1 Oscillospiraceae bacterium
ACACCGGGCTTGTTCTCCGGGTCGAAGCGGACGCAGTTCTCCGTGTCGGAGTCGGTAATGGCCCGCTTAAACTTTCTCTGAATGTCTTCGGGCTTCTCCATCAGGAATACGCAGCCCTCGGGCAAGGACTTGGACATCTTGGTGTCCGGGGCATTCAGGCTCATGACCCGTGCACCGGTCTCGGGGATATAGGGCTCCGGAATCTTGAACACATCACCGTAGATGCCGTTAAAACGTTTGGCAATGTCACGGGTCAGCTCACAGTGCTGCTTCTGGTCGTGACCCACGGGAACCAGATCCGGCTGATAGAGCAGGATGTCCGCAGCCATCAGGGAAGGATAGGTGAACAGGCCGCCGTTGACATTCTCAGCGTGCTTTGCGGACTTATCCTTAAACTGCGTCATCCGGGACAGCTCACCGAACATGGTATAGCAGTTGAGAACCCAGCCCAGCTCTGCGTGCTGGTGGACGTGGCTCTGGACGAACAGGGTGTTCTTCTCAGGATCCAGGCCGCAGGCAATGTACTGTGCCAGCTGCTCTAACGTGCGGCGGCGCAGGTCTGCCGGGTTCTGGCGTACCGTGATAGTATGCAGGTCTGCCATGAAGTAGAAGCAGTCATATGTATCAGACCGGGCACTCCAGTTCTTGATGGCTCCCAGGTAGTTACCCAAGTGCAGATCACCGGAAGGCTGGATGCCGGACAACATTCTTTTTTTGGTTTCTTCCATCTTAAAACGTCTTCCTTTCGGATACGGTTATATGAGCCGCAATATTTCTTGTATCTTACCACAACTTCCCCAAAAAGGCAATGTTAAATTGACATTTTCGCCCCGGAGTGTTATATTAGTCAGTGCTAAATTATATGATCGAGGTAATAACCATGGATTATAATGCACTTGCAGAGCTTCTGTTCCCTGAGGTTACCGATACCCCGGAGAGCCTGGAAGCAAAATATCCCCAGCGGGAGCTGCCCGAGGGCGCAGTGGTCACACGTATGGCCCCCTCCCCCACCGGCTTCGTTCACCTTGGAAATCTTGTTCAGGGCCTGACTTCTGAGCGTATGGCTCACCAGAGCGGCGGCGTTCTCTTCCTTCGTGTGGAGGATACCGATGCCAAGCGTGAGGTTCCCGGCGCAGTGGAGGTCCTCATTGAGACTTTGAAGCACTATGGCATCCACTTTGACGAAGGTGCCACCATGGGCGAGGACAAGGGTATCTACGGACCCTACCGTCAGCGTCAGCGTGCTGCTATCTATCACGTTTATGCAAAGAAGCTGGTTTCTCAGGGTATGGCATATCCCTGCTTCTGCACCGAGGAAGAGCTGACTGCCATGCGTGAAAAGCAGGAAGCCAACAAGGAGACTACCGGCTACTACGGCCCCTATGCCAAGTGGCGCGACCGCTCCATGGAGGAAATCAAGGAGCAGCTGGATGCAGGTAAGCCCTGGGTTCTGCGGTTCCGCTCCACCGGCAGCATCGAAAACCAGTTTAAGTTCGATGATCTGGTGAAGGGCAAGCTCACCATCACGGAGAACAACGTGGACCACGTTCTTCTCAAGTCTGACGGCATCCCCACCTATCACTTTGCCCACGCTGTGGACGATCATCTCATGCGCACCACCCATGTGGTCCGGGGCGACGAGTGGCTCCCCACCCTGCCCTTCCACATTCAGCTGTTCAAGGCTCTGGGCTT
>JAHHRT010000194.1 GCA_020025615.1 Oscillospiraceae bacterium
GGACAAATTATGCGCGGGTCAGGCTGCAAAAGTTTGTGGTCAAGCCCCAAAGGGGGTTGACCACAGTCTCAAAAGCGGCAGGGTCTCCCCTGCCGCTTTATTCTATTCCTTAGAAAACACCCGATAAGCCGCCAGTGCTGCGGGATAGATGACCCCCGCCACAGGCCAGATGATCCAGCTGTATCCCCAATCCATGGTATAGAAGCTGTATCCCAGGAAAATTGCCGTAACCAGGAGCCAATAGCAGGAGCTCAGCAGGGAAACGTTCTGTTTTTTATGGAAGGGGCTGTACTCCCCCTCCTGGAGGAGCTTATGGAAGCTCTCCCAAAGGACCCCCTTGCGCACCATCAGCATGACCCCAAAAGCCACCAGCCCGATTCCGATACACAGCATCTCTACCATAAACACGCCGTCGTTCTCATCCAGGCAGACGCCCACGAACAGCGGGAGCACCGCCAGCACGCAAAGGGTAGTTCCCAAAATGATGTTTCTTGTGAAAGAGCCCCGGTATTCTTCTCTGCGCTGCCGGACCATGCCGTCCACGCCGTACTCCGTCTCGAAGATTTCCTTTTCCAGGTAGGAAAAGCCATCGGTTTTACTGCCCACCCAGATAAAAACCGCAACCGCAGCGGCAACCATCAGCAGGAGAATGATCATCCCCAGGCCCGCTGCCAGATTCTCCGGGATTCCCCGAACCTCGCTGAAGGCTGCCAGCAGCAACAGGCAGATGGGTGACAGGATGCACAGGCAGACGCCCCAGGCAAATACAGGGGCGGTTTCTGCCTTGATTCGAAGAAATGCGTCTGCCTCCTCCATAGTCACACGGCGGCAGGCGGAGGCCTCATCGGTCTGGGCGGCCTGCCCGGGCTCCTCCTGCTCATCCTTCAAAAGGTAGTCTGTGGTCACCCCAAAAAGCTGGGATAATTTCAAAATCTTGTCCAAATCCGGCACCGACTGGGCACCCTCCCATTTAGAAACCGACTGCCGGGACACGTTCATCTGCTGGGCCAGCTCTTCCTGTGACCAGCCGCTTTTCTTCCGAAGCTGGATCAGCTTATCTGCAAAGATCATGTTCTCTTCCTCCTTGACTGAGATGGTGCCAGTATAGCAGAAAGCCGAAGAAAACGCCACCAATTTCACCTTACATTCTGTCAACTGCCAGGCGCAGCCCCACATTTTAGGCGGGCAGGGCCCGCAGCCATTACGTGCCCGGTGCAGCAGTATTCGTCACTGCCCTGCCCCCGCTCGGTGTCGGTACACCGTACAAAGGCTCCCACTCTGGGGGTAGCGAAGCGATTCTAAATGTTCGTGATTGCCGGGGGTGCACCGTTCCAAGGCTCTCCCTTTGGGAGTAGCAAAGCGAGTCCAAATGGCAGTGATTGCCGGGGGCAATCACACCGTGATATACTGGCACCGTTAGGTGACTGAGAGGGCGAATCCGTACCACCTACCACACACCAGGTCGCAGTGTACGCACCGTTCTAAGGCTCCCCCTCTGGGGGAGCTGTCTGCGAAGCAGACTGAGAGGGCGAAACCGCACTTTCGCTTACGTACTAGGTTGCAGAGTATCCTCCGCACCAAGCCAAATGCACCGGCCAATGTAGGGAACGGTCTTGTGTCAAGAGGGACATGGTTTACACTTTGTGCAGG
>JAHHRT010000195.1 GCA_020025615.1 Oscillospiraceae bacterium
ACCGTAGACGCAGTCCTCACCGACGGCAAGGAGAACATCCAGATGCAGGTCAAGAACCTGGTTGCCAGTATTCTGGAGCAATACGACATCGGCCTTTCCCTGGTAGATGTTAAGATTCAGGACGCACAGCCCCCCACGACCGAAGTCGTGGAAGCCTTTAAGGCCGTGGAAACCGCAAAGCAGAAGGCCGCAGCGGTTATCAACGATGCAAAGGCTTACCAGAACGCCCAGCTTCCCAAGGCCCAGGCCCAGGCGGACAAGCTGATTCAGAACGCCGAATACTTAAAGCAGAAGCGTATCAACGAAGCAAACGAGCAGGTGGCAATGTTCCAGGCTATGTACGAGGAGTACGCCCAGAACCCCTCCATCACCCGCTCCCGGATGTACTATGAGATGATTTCCGAGGTACTGCCGGATGTGAAGCTCTATGTGAACTCCAGCACCGGCGGCGGCTCCGATATGCAGATGCTCCTGCCTCTTGAAAGCATGGTAGCACCCACTGCCCCCAAAGGAGGTAATAAATAATGACTAAAAAGACAATCGCCATTATCGTGGTGTTAGTGGCTCTGTTTGTAGGATTCAACTCCATGTTCACCGTGCGGGAGAATGAATACGCAACCACCGTCCGCTTCTCTAAAATCATCAGCACCACCAGCAATGCCGGTCTGCACTTCAAGGTTCCCTTCCTGGATTCTGTGAAATACTTCCCAAAAGCAACCCAGTTCTACGACATTCCCCCTTCTGAAGTTCTGACTTCTGACAAGCAGAACATGACCGTAGACTGCTACATCCTCTGGTCCATTTCCGACCCCAAGCTGTTCTATCAGACCCTGGGCTCCAAGTCCGTTGCCGAGCAGCGTCTCAACGCCCTCACCTACAACGAGCTGAAGACCGTCATGGGTACGCTGGCCCAGAGCGATATCATCAACATGGAAGACGGCTCCAAGCGTAACGATATCTACGGCAACATTGCATCCGATGTAGACGCCCTGGCAAAAGCCTATGGCATCCATGTGGAGGATGTGAAGATCAAGCAGTTTGACCTGCCGGAATCCAACCTGAACGCAGTTCATAACCGTATGATCTCCGAGCGTAACCAGATGGCTGAGAAGTACACTGCTGACGGCAACTACGAAGCCTCCATCATCCGCAACAATGTGGACAAGCAGGTAAACATCATGGTTTCCAACGCAGAGGCCGAGGCTGCAAAGCTGGTTGCCGAAGGCGAAGCCGAGTATATGCGTCTGCTGGCTGAGGCCTACAACTCCCCGGACAAGAAGGACTTCTATGAGTTCACCATGGCTCTGGATGCCCTGAAGGCAAGTCTCAACGGCGACGAAAAGACCGTGATTCTGGACGGCAACTCCAAGCTAGCTCAGATTCTCACCGGCGTAAAGTGATCACCTGCGGCAAGTTGCCGCACAAATGAAAAGCGGCAGGGTCTCCCCTGCCGTTTTATTCTATTCCTTACAAAACACACGATAAACCGCCAGTGCTGCTGGATAGATGACCCCCGCCACAGGCCAGATGATCCAGCTGTATCCCCAATCCATGG
>JAHHRT010000196.1 GCA_020025615.1 Oscillospiraceae bacterium
AGGAGGGCTTCGGCCCTCCTTTTTCATGCTCGGAAAGGTTCTGCGTATTTCTCCACAAGGCGTTTCATCCGCCTGTGGGTTTTTTCTCTGCCAGGTAGACCGATGGCAGGAATTGTGCTATGATAGGAGAAATTGCGAAAGGGGGAAGGAGCCATGGACTATCGGGCTGCCATCTGCGACGACAGCACTGCGGACACAGGCTTTGTAGAAGAAATCCTGAAGGCCTGGGCGGCGGAGCGGCAGGTGAATCTCACCGTCGAGACCTTCCACTCTGCGGAAAGCTTTCTGTTTCGCTACGCAGAGGAGAAAAACTTCGATGTTTTGCTGCTGGATATTGAAATGGGGGCTATGGACGGTGTGACCATGGCGAAGCGGGTCCGGCGGGACAACGAGACAGTGCAGATCGTGTTCATCACGGGGTACTCTGACTATATCGCAGAGGGCTACGAGGTAGCGGCTCTGCATTACCTGATGAAGCCGGTGAGCCGGGAAAAGCTGTTTTCCGTGCTGGATCGGGCCCTGGAAAAAGGGCGGCAGAACGAACGGTTCCTGAATCTGGAGCTGTCCGGGGAGATGGTGCGGCTTCCCTTTTATGAAATCCGCTATCTGGATGTGCTGAAAAACTATGTCACGGTTCATGCAAAGCAGGACTACACCGTGAAACGCTCTCTCAGTGAGTTCGAAGCGGAGCTGGACGAGCGGTTCTGCCGGGTGGGCCGGGGGATGATTCTCAATCTGCGGATGGTCCGGCGGGTGACGAAAAAAGAAGTGATCCTGTCCGACGGCACGGTGCTTCCCCTGCCCCGGGGGGCCTACGAGCCCCTGAACCGGGCGATTATTGAGAGAACATAACGAGGGGTAGGAACGTATGATGTCCTTTTTTGCGAAACAAATTGACAAGCGAATCGCGGCCTATCAGCGGGAACTGATGGATATTCACTACAAAGAAGTGGAAAATATGTACCGTCAAATTCGCGGCTGGCGGCATGACTACCGCAACCACATCCAGACCATGAAGGTATACGCCGCCAACGGGGATTGGGAGGCGGTGAGCCGGTATCTGGACGAGCTGGACACGGATCTCAGCACCGTGGACACGGTGGTGAAGACGGGAAACGCCATGGCGGATGCCATTCTGAACAGCAAGATTTCCCTGGCAAAGTCCAAGAACATCCCGGTACAGGTGGATGCCCACATCCCGGTGAAGCTGAAAATGTCAGAGCTGGATTTATGCTGCATCATCGGCAATCTCTTTGACAATGCCATGGAGGCCAGCCTCCCCCTGCCGGAGGAACAGCGGCTGATTCGGGTATATATGGACATGAAGGGCACCCAGCTCTACATCTCCTTTACCAACTTTACCGCCGGGAAGAAGCTGAAAAAGGCCGGAAAGGGCTTTCGCACCACCAAGGGCGAAGGCCACGGCTTCGGGTTACAGCGGATTGACGCCATTGTGGAGCGCTTAGACGGCTATCTCAGCCGGGGCAGTGAGGACGGGGCATTCACCACCGAAATT
>JAHHRT010000197.1 GCA_020025615.1 Oscillospiraceae bacterium
GTGGAGGAACTGGCCAGTGACAGCGGCCATGTGATCGACACCGCCCCCCAGACCGCCTACATTAGTGGCAAGGAACAGGATGTGGTGCAGCTCTACTTCAGCAACAGCCCCAAGGGTGCTTTATTGATCAAGAAGGTGGATGCCGTCAATGGACAGCCCATCAGTGATGTGGAGTTCTTCCTCAGGGACAGCACTGGGGCTGTGGTAGGCGATGCCAACGGCAAATTCAAGACGGACAGCAACGGTTCCATTACCATTTCCGGCATCAAGCCCGGAACCACTCTGGTGGTCAAGGAGACACGGGCAAAGGACGGCTATCTGCTGGACGATACCCCTCAGACCGCACAGATCAAAGCTGGACAGACTGTGACCTTGGAGTTCCGCAACCAGCCAAAGGGTGGACTTATCATCTACAAGCAGGACAGCAACACCAAGTCCCCCTTGGAAGGTGTGCTGTTCAAGGTGACTTACGCAGATGGCAAGGTGGTTGACGCAGAGGGCGGCAAGCTGTCCTCCAACGGCCTGTACCGCACGGATAAGCAGGGGCAGATCGTTCTCAGCGGCATCACCGGGACGATCATCGCAACCGAAGTTGAGACCATCCCTGGCTACACCATTGACGAACATTCCCGCAGCCAGACCATCGTGGTCAATCCCGGCGATACCCAGCGGCTCTATTTCTATAATCAGCCCGTTGGTGGCGTGGAGATCATCAAGGTGGATGCTGCAGACAACAGCAAGCGTATCCCCGGCACGACCTTTGAGATCCGCAGGATGGACGATGCACTGGTGGATACTGTGACCACCGGCTCCAACGGCAATGTCTACATTACCCTGGAAGATGGCAGTTACTATGCGAAGGAAACCAAAGCGGCAAATGGCTACAAGCTGGACGATACCCCCCATTACTTTTATGTCAAGCACGGAAAGTCTCAGCCTGTGGTAGTAGAAAACCGAGCATTTGCTGGAATCCTACTCCACAAAATTGACGCCACTACCCGGAAGGGCATCCCCGGCGTGACCTTCCTGCTCTATGACAGCACCCATACGCCCATTGGTCAGTACACCAGTGATGATCGAGGGTATGTGTACATGGAGGGATTGGAAAGTGGCCGATATTACCTCCGGGAGCTGGAAAACGATGGGTACATTGTTGACGAACAGGAAAAGACCGTCTATGTGAAGTCTGGTGAAACTACGGAGGTAACTTGGGAGAACCGGGCTATTACAGGCCAGATCCAGATCGTGAAGAGATCCGCTGACTACAATCCCACCAACGGCCTGCCTGCCGGGACGCTGCTGGAAGGAGCGGTCTTTGAGATCTATGATAAAGCAGGCAACAAGGTAGACACCATCCGCAGCGACAGCCGAGGTCTGGCCGTCTCCCGCCCCCTGCCGTTAGGCCGCTACATTGCGAGAGAGGTCAAAGCACCTGCCCATTATGGAATCAGCGATAAGGAACTGACCATCTATCTGGAGCATGAGGGGCAGAT
>JAHHRT010000198.1 GCA_020025615.1 Oscillospiraceae bacterium
ACCGAAAAGATGGCGGAATGGATGGCGACCCTTAAATCGACTGGATTTGATATCCAGGGGTATCGGGAGGCCGCAGCACAACGGGTGACGCAAGGGCACGTCCCTGCTCCCGCCGAGCCTGCGGCTGTTGATATGGCTAAAACGGTGCGCCAAGCGATATCCCAACTCAGTGAGCGTAAGGTGCAGTTTACCTATTCGGATATGTTGGCCGCCACGGTCAGTCTCCTACCTGCTACCGACGGGGTGATTGCCCTGGCGCGTGCCGGTATTGATCACGCCATCGAGCAACAACAACTCATTCCGTTAGATCGTGAAAAAGGGGTATTCACCTCCGATATTCATGTGCTGGATGAGCTCTCCGTGCGAACGCTGGGCCAGAGCCTGGGGGAGCAAGGGCACGTTACGGTGGGCGCAATGCCGTCATCGGCCTCCCGGCATGATTACAGTCCGCTGGCGCAACAGGTGATGACCGAGCGTCCTCCGCTCGCGATGTTAGCCAGTCCCGGTGGTGCCGGCGTGCAGCGCCAGCGAGTGTCTGAGTTGGTGCAGGCGACCCAGGCGTTGGGACGCAAGGTGCAAATCCTGGCATCCGACGCCAAATCACAGCGTTTTTTACAACAGGATGCGGTGCTGGGCCAGGCGGCGATATTCCCGCAACGCGTGCTCAACGACGGCATGGCGTTTACACCAAACAGTACCCTGATCGTGACGGAGGGGGAAAAGCTGACCTTAAAAGAAACCGTTACGTTGCTGGATGGGGCGCTGCGCAACAATGTTCAACTGTTGATCTTCGATACCGCCCAGCGGCAAGCGACCGGCAATGCCTTGAGTGTACTGCGCGAGAGCGGTATTGATACCCTGCACTATGCGCAAACGGCGCCCGTGGAAACGCAGATCCTGAGTGAGCCTGACAAACCGTCCCGCTTTGCGCGTTTAGCCGACGATTACGTGGCGGCACGGCAGGCGGGTGATCCGGTGGTGGCACAGGTCAGTGGGCCGACCGATCAACAACACCTTACCCGGGCGATCCGCAGTGCCATGAAAACGCAGGGTGCATTGGGGCAGAATGACACGGTATTAATGGCACTTGAGCCGGTCTGGCTGGACAGCAAAAACCGGCTTTCCCGTGATACCTATCGCGTGGGAATGGTGATGGAGCGTTGGGATGCCGAGAGCAAAACGGCGACCCGTTATGTCATCGATCGTGTCACCGCACGCAGCCATACCCTGACCTTACGAGACGAACAGGGCGCGCCGCAGACGCTGCGTCTTTCATCCCTGGACAGCCGTTGGTCCCTGTATCAGCCGCAGACGCTGGCGGTCAGTTCGGGGGAACAACTGCGTGTACTGGGGAAAATGGAGGGACTGACCTGGCGGGCAGGGGACAGTCTGCAGGTACAGCAGGCTGATGAGGCGGGAATACAGGTCGAACGTCAGGGGCAGATGCAGCGCCTGGC
>JAHHRT010000199.1 GCA_020025615.1 Oscillospiraceae bacterium
TTTTATGACAAAAAGCAGCCAATTTTGTTTCATTTCTGTAACAATGATGACATTTTCAAAAAAGGGCAAGGCAGGCGGGAAGAAGCCTTCCCGCCTGCCTTGGCGTATCTAAATTTCTTTTCCGAAAGGATCCGAAGACGTTAGGAATCAATTTCCCTGACTGTCTTCCTCAGCCATTTCTTTGAGAAGCTTTTTGTCCTGCTTAGAGGAAAGGTCCAGCTTCTCATACATATCCGGGCGGCGTTCCCGGGTCCGACGCAGGGACTGCTTGCGTCTCCACTGCCGGACCTTCTCATGGTTGCCGGACACCAGAATGGGCGGCACCTCCCGCCCGTGCCACACGGCGGGACGGCTGTACTGGGGATATTCCAGCAGGCCGTTGTAGTGGCTCTCGTCCTCAAAGCACTCCGGGTCCGCCAGCACACCGGGCACCATCCGGGAGATGGCATCGGTCACTGCCATGGCGGCAATCTCGCCGCCGGTGAGCACAAAGTCACCCAGGGAGATTTCTTCATCCACGCACTCGTCGATAAACCGCTGGTCGATGCCCTCGTAGTGACCGCAGACCAGAATCAGGTTGTCCATTTTGCTCAGACGAATGGCATCCTCCTGCTTGAAGGTATGACCGCAGGGGGACATATAAATGGTATGCACCGGGCCGCCGGCTTCATCGCACACCGCCTCCCAGCAGCGATACAGGGGGTCCGCCTGCATAATGGCACCCCGACCGCCGCCATAGGGATAGTCGTCCACCTGGTTCTGCTTGTTGGCAGTGTAGTCCCGAATCTGGTGGGCCTCAATCCGCAGGTAGCCCCGCTCCTGGGCCCGGCCCAGAATACTTTCCGAGAGCACATCCCCCAGCGCATCGGGAAACAGGGTCAGAATATCAATCCTCATCGCTGCGCATCCCCTCGATCAGATTCACTTCCATGCGGTTGGCATCCAAATCCGTAGACAGGACAAAGGCCTTCACGCCGGGAATCATATACTCATGCTCACCCCGCACCACATAGACCAGATTGCCGGGATAGTCCAGCACATCTTCGATCTTGCCGATGCACTGCTCCCCTGCAAAAACCTCCATGCCCATCAGCTCTGCAGCAAAGATGGTCTCCGGGTCGGTGTCCTCCCGGAAGACAGAAATCACCTGACCCTTGAGGGCCATACCTGCCTCCTGGGTGTCCACACCCTTGAGCTTCAACAGATTGCAGGTCTTCTGAATCCGGCAGGCTTCGACCTCGTAGGTCTTTCCCTGGATGCACACCCGCTTGAATTCCTTCAGGAATTCCGGGGAATCTCCCCAGGGCAGCACCTTCACTTCCCCCCGCAGACCGTGGGTGGTAACGATTTCACCAGCTTCAATAAATTGGAGTTTCATAGACATTCTCCTATAATAGACGCGGATTTCCCGCGGTGATGTTCTTGATTAACAAAAAATGCGTGACAAACGTCACGCA
>JAHHRT010000002.1 GCA_020025615.1 Oscillospiraceae bacterium
AGTGAGAGCATTAAAAAGCCGCCCCAAACGGGGCGGCTTTTTGACTATATAACGATACCGAGCGGGTCAGGGAAGTAACGACTAGCACTGCACTGTGCACGTATTAGCTGCCCGCCTTGCGGGCTGTGCACGCTCTGGCAGTCGGCACAGTCGGCCGATACCGAGCGGCGAAGGGCAGTAACGAATACAGATCAGCCGAGCACGTATTGGCTGTCCGCCCTGCGGACTTACTTGAAGTACTTGACAGCGGCCTCGAACATCCGAATGTCGTATTCGCCGGGAACGTTCCGATACAGACCCTTGCCAATACGCTCGCTGTGGCCCATCTTGCCGAAGACTCTGCCGTCGGGAGAGGTGATGCCCTCAATGGCGTAGAGAGAGTCGTTGGGGTTGAAGTGCACATCGGCGGTGGCGTTTCCGTCCAAATCCACGTACTGGGTGGCAATCTGACCGTTGGCTGCCAGCTGACGAATCAGCTCTTCGCTGGCCAGGAACCGGCCTTCGCCGTGGGAAATGGGCACGTTGTACACATCGCCAACGTTGGTCAGGCTCAGCCAGGGGGACTTGTTGGAGGCAATCCGGGTCCGAACAATCCGGCTCTGGTGCCGTGCAATGGTGTTGAAGGTCAGAGTGGGGCAGTTCTCGTCGGTGTCAATGATCTTGCCGAAGGGAACCAGACCCAGCTTGATGAGAGCCTGGAAGCCGTTGCAGATACCGCACATCAGGCCGTCCCGGTTCTCCAGCAGATCGGTGACGCCTTCCTTAATGGCAGCGTTGCGGAAGAAGGCAGTGATGAACTTGCCGGAGCCGTCGGGCTCGTCGCCGCCGGAGAAGCCGCCGGGGATGAAGACCATCTGTGCAGTCTTCAGCTCCTGAGCGAAGCGGTCCACGCTTCTGGCAATGGCATCGGCAGACAGGTTCTGAATCACCATGATTTCGGGCTCTGCACCGGCGTCCCGCACGGCCTTTGCGGAGTCGTACTCGCAGTTGGTGCCGGGGAAGGCGGGAATCAGAACCTTGGGACGGGCAACCTTCACAGCGGGAGCCTTGCGCTCCTTAGCCTCAAAGGAGAAGTTCTCCATGGGCTGCTCATTCACAGGAATGTTGCAGGGATAGACGGATTCCAGCTTGTTCTCGTAGGCGTTCAGCACGGCCTCCTGGGACAGGACCTCGCCGCCCATGGAGAAGCTGCCGTCGGCAGTGGTGGTGCCGATGAGGGTGCCCACGGTGCCCTCGGTCATTTCCAGAAGGAAGCTGCCGTAGCGATAGCCGAAGATGGTGTCCAGAGACAGGTCCTTTTCAAAGGCCAGACCCAGACCGTTGCCGAAGCCCATCTTCATGACAGCCTCAGCCACACCGCCCATGCCGGGGGTGTAAGCGGCAACAGCCTTGCCGGAGCGCAGAAGCTCGGTGACCTGGGTGAAGCAGTCCAGCAGAGACTGGGTCTCGGGCAGACCGTCTTCGTTAAACTTGGGGGTAATCAGGCAGACCTTGTGACCGGCTGCCTTGAACTCGGGAGACACAACCTCCTGGGTCTTGCCGGTGGTTACGGCGAAGGATACCAGCGTGGGAGGCACGTCCAGATCCTCAAATGTACCGGACATGGAGTCCTTGCCGCCGATGGCTGCAATGCCCAGCTCCATCTGTGCCTTGAAGGCACCCAGCAGAGCGGACAGAGGCTTGCCCCAGCGCTGAGGATCGTGGCCCAGACGCTCGAAGTACTCCTGGAAGGTGAGGTAAACATCCTTGAAGGCGGCACCGCTGGCAACCAGCTTGGAGACGGACTCCACAACTGCCAGATATGCGCCGTGGTAGGGGCTCTTCTCGGTGATAAAGGGGTTGTAGCCGAAGGACATGAAGGAGCAGTCGTCGGTGTGCTTCTTCTCCACGGAGATCTTCTGCACCATGGACTGGATGGGGGTCAGCTGGTTCTTGCCGCCGAAGGGCATGAGAACGGTGCCGGCACCGATGGTGGAGTCGAACCGCTCAGACAGGCCCCGCTTGGAGCAGGTGTTGAGATCGGTGGCAACCTCCATGAAGTTCTGGGTGAAGCTGCCGGAAACGGACTTCTGGAAGGCCTGAGCCTTGGCAGCTTCCACGGTGATGTGCTTGTCAGCACCGTTGGAGCTGAGGAAGTCACGGCTGATGTCACAGATGGTCTTGCCATTCCAGCGCATCACCAGACGGGGAGACTCTGTGACCTTGGCAACGGGGCAGGCCTGGAGGTTTTCTTCCCCAGCCAGCTCCAGGAACCGAGCCACATCCTTGGCCTCCACTACAACTGCCATACGCTCCTGGGATTCGGAGATAGCCAGTTCAGTGCCGTCCAGGCCTTCATACTTCTTGGGAACGGCGTTGAGGTCGATATCCAGGCCGTCAGCCAGCTCGCCGATGGCAACGGAAACACCGCCTGCACCGAAGTCGTTGCAGCGCTTGATGAGCTTGGAAGCCTCGGCGTTGCGGAACAGTCTCTGGAGCTTCCGCTCCTCGGGGGCGTTGCCCTTCTGGACTTCTGCGCCGCAGGATTCCAGGGACTCTACCGTGTGGCTCTTGGAGGAGCCGGTAGCACCGCCGCAGCCGTCACGACCGGTGGAGCCGCCCAGCAGGATTACTACATCACCGGGGTCCGGGCACTCCCGACGGACATTCTCCGCAGGGGTAGCAGCGATAACAGCACCAATCTCCATACGCTTTGCAGCATAGCCGGGATGGTAGATTTCATCTACAATGCCGGTGGCAAGACCAATCTGGTTGCCGTAGGAGGAGTAGCCGGCAGCAGCGGTGGTGACGATCTTCCGCTGGGGCAGCTTTCCGGGCATGGTCTCGGAGACAGGCTTCAGGGGGTCAGCGGCACCGGTGACACGCATAGCGCCGTAGACATAGGAACGACCGGACAGAGGATCGCGGATAGCACCGCCGATGCAGGTGGCAGCACCGCCGAAGGGCTCAATCTCTGTGGGGTGGTTGTGGGTTTCGTTCTTAAACAGCAGCAGCCAGGGCTGAACCTCGCCGTCCACAGTCACATCCATCTTGACGGTGCAGGCGTTGATTTCTTCGGATTCGTCCAGCTTCTGGAGCTTTCCGGCGGCCTTCAGAGCCTTTACGGAAATGGTGGCAAGGTCCATGAGGCAGATGGGCTTTGCGCTGCGGCCCAGAGCGTTCCGGGCGGCAATGTACTCCTCATAGGTCTTCTGAACCAGGGGGTCCTGGAAGGAAACCTGGTCAATAATGGTGCCGAAGGTGGTGTGACGGCAGTGGTCAGACCAGTAGGTGTCGATCATGCGGATCTCGGTGATGGTGGGGTCCCGCTTCTCCTCCTGGAAGTACTTCTGGCAGAAGGTGATATCGTCCAGGTCCATGGCCAGGCCGTACTGGCGGATGAAGTCAGCCAGAGCATCCCGGTCCAGATTGATGAAGCCGTTGAGGGTGGCTACCTCGGTGGGAATGTCGTACTGGGCAGCCAGGGTCTTGGGCATTTCCAGAGAGGCTTCCCGGGCCTCCACAGGGTTAATGACATACTTCTTGAGGGCGTCAATGTCAGCCTGGGAGAGCTTGCCGTAGAGGGCATAGACCTTGGCGGTGCGGATGGTGGGGCGGTCGCCCTGGGAGATGATCTGGATGCACTGGGCGGCGGAGTCGGCTCTCTGGTCGAACTGACCGGGGAGGTACTCGGTAGCAAAGACAGATGCGCCGGAAAGGTCGATTTCCTTGGAGGCGTTGTCTACCTGGGGCTCAGAGAACACCGTGTTTACAGCGGAGTTGAACAGCTCCTCGGTGATGTTTTCAGCGTCATAGCGGTTGAAAATCCGAACATTTTCCAGATTTTCCATGCCCAGCAGATTCCGGGCATCTCCCAGCAGGGACTTGGCTTCGGCTTCCAGGCCGGGCTTTTTCTCAACATAAATACGATATACCATGAATGATCCTCCAATTATTTCAGGGCCTGCAGTGCACGCTGACCAATGTCGCTTCTGCGGTAGGAATTTTCAAAGGAAACGCCGTCACAGATTCGGTAGGCTTCGGCAATGGCCTCTTCCAGGGTGTTTCCAATGGCAGTGGTGCCGGTGACACGACCGCCGGAGGTGACCAGCGTGCCGTTTTCCAGCTTGGCACCGGCAACGAAGGTGTGTTCCTTGGCCTCACGGGTCATGGTGATGGGGAAGCCCTTCTTGTAGGCGGTGGGATAGCCGTCGGAGGCCAGAATCACGCAGCAGGCGTGCTTGTCGCTGAAACGGACTTCGGTTTCTTCCAGGGTGCCGTTGGTGGTTGCCTGCATCACGGTGAGCAGGTCGCTTTCCAGCAGAGGCAGAACCACCTGGGTTTCGGGGTCACCGAACCGGCAGTTGTACTCAATGACCTTGGGGCCGTTGGGAGTCAGCATCAGGCCGAAGTAGAGGCAGCCCTTGAAGGTCCGGCCCTCGGCGTTCATAGCCGCAATGGTGGGCAGGAAAATTTCCTTCATGCAGCGCTCTGCAATCTCCGGGGTGTAGTAGGGGTTGGGGGCCACAGTGCCCATGCCGCCGGTGTTGAGACCGGTGTCATTGTCCCGTGCCCGCTTGTGGTCCATGGAGGACACCATAGGCTTGACGCACTTTCCGTCGGTGAAGGACAGAACGGAAACCTCGGGGCCGGTGAGGAACTCTTCAATGACGATATGATCACCGCTGCTGCCGAAGACCCGGTCCGCCATCATGGAGCGGACGGCATCCTTGGCCTCTTCGCGGGTATTTGCAATGATAACGCCCTTGCCCAGAGCCAGGCCGTCGGCCTTGATGACAGTGGGAATGGGGGCAGTGTCCAGATAGGTGAGGGCAGCTTCCATGTTGTCGAAGACCTCATACTGGGCAGTGGGAATCCCGTATTTCTTCATCAGGTCCTTGGAAAAGACCTTGCTGCCTTCGATGATGGCGGCGTTGGCCCGGGGACCGAAGCAGGGGATGCCCTCGGCTTCCAGGGCGTCAACAGCACCCAGGACCAGGGGATCGTCGGGGGCTACCACAGCGTAGTCGATGTGGTTTTCCTTGGCGAAGGCTACGATTTGGGGAATCTCTTTAGCACCGATGGGCACACAGACAGCATCCGCAGCGATGCCGCCGTTGCCGGGGAGTGCGTAGATGGTCTCTACAGTGGGATTCTTTTTGAGAGAGCGGATGATGGCGTGCTCACGACCGCCGCCGCCTACAACGAGAATGTTCATATGGACCTCCTGCTACTTGTAGAATATATTTGCGATAACGCACCCATAGGGGACAGTGAAAATCGCTGTCCCCTATGCGGAAAAAAATCTTAATGATGGAAAAGACGCATGCCGGTGAAGGCCATGACGACATTGTTCTTGTCGCACTCCTCAATGACCAGATCGTCACGAATGGAGCCGCCGGGCTGAGCAATGTAGCTGACACCGGAGCGGACTGCCCGCTTGATGTTGTCGGGGAAGGGGAAGAAGGCATCGGAGCCCAGGGCAACGCCATGGATTCCAGCCAGGAATTCCCGCTTGTCCTCTTCGGTGAGGCGCTCGGGCTGCCGGGTGAAGTAGTTCTGCCAGATACCGTCGGCGCAGACATCCTCTTCATTGCCGTTGATGTAGCCATCAATGACATTGTCCCGGTTGGGACGGCCCAGGTCTTCCCGGAAGGGCAGAGCCAGGGTCTTGGGATGCTGACGGAGGAAGAAGGTATCTGCCTTGGAGCCAGCCAGCCGGGTGCAGTGAATCCGGGACTGCTGACCTGCGCCCACGCCCACAGCCTGTCCGTCATAGGCAAAGCAGACGGAGTTGGACTGGGTGTACTTGAGGGTGATCAGGGAGATAATGAGGTCAATGACGGCACTTTCAGGAAGTTCCTTGTTGACAGTGACCCGGTTTTCCAGAAGCTCCCGGTTAATCTTAAAGTTGTTCCGGCCCTGCTGGAAGGTGATGCCGAAGACCTGCTTGGTCTCCTGCTCGGCAGGCACATAGTCAGGGTCGATGGCAACCACGTTGTAGCCGCCCTTGCGCTTGCTCTTGAGAATTTCCAGAGCTTCGGGCTCATAGCCGGGGGCGATGACACCGTCGGAGACCTCCCGGGCGATGAGCTTTGCGGTGGTTACGTCGCAGATGTCAGACAGAGCCACCCAGTCGCCGAAGGAGCACATCCGGTCCGTACCTCTGGCACGGGCGTAGGCACAGGCCAGGGGGCTGTCGTCCAGCTCGGGAACATCGTCCACGAAGCAGGCCTTCTTGAGATTGTCGGACAGGGGCTTGCCCACAGCAGCAGAGGTGGGGGAGACGTGCTTAAAGGAGGTGACGGCACACAGGCCGGTGGCTTCCTTCAGCTCCTTGACCAGCTGCCAGGAGTTCAGGGCATCCAGGAAGTTAATGTAGCCGGGACGACCATTCAGAATGGTGATGGGAAGCTCCCGGTCGTCTGCCATGTAGATTCGGGAGGGCTTCTGGTTGGGATTACAGCCGTACTTCAGAGCAAATTCCTTCATTTTCAGCATACCTCACACATTTTTATTGATAATCCGGTTTTCTTCGCCGCCGGTGGCAAGGTTTACATAGCGAACATAGAGGGAGATCTTGTTGTTCTCATCCAGAGCGTTCCAGATCTCCTGGGTGAATGTGTCAATGTCGTTGGGGATGGATACCCGCTCAGGCTCACCCTGGAAGGTGGGGATGGGGTTTCCGTCGCAGACATAGGTGTGGATGAAGTGACCCAGACCTGCCTTTGCACCGTAGCGATAGAAGAAACGGTTGCAGAAGGAGCCTTCCTCGTCGCCGGACTTGAGGATGCTCATCTGGTAGGAGAAATCCTCGCCCTGGAAGGTCAGCATACCGCTGATTCGGGGGGTGAAGTTGGGGCCGTCAGGCTCAAACTCCCGGCGCATCAGGGCTTCGTCGAAGGTCTCGCCGGAGGTGAGACCCTGGTAGATGGTGTCGGTCTGGTCGCCGTTGGTGACGATGAGCTTGTTTTCATACTTCCGCAGAGCGGCGTAGATGATGAGGCTGGGGTCCTCTACCTTGCTGGCGTCAAAGGGCTCGGTAAATACGGCCTGGTCCCGCTGGACAAAGACCCGGTTGCGGCTGTTGGCACTGCGGCCCATGATGAAATAGGCGGCAACGGCGTGTCTGCCGTCGGCGGTTTTGCCGATGACGATGCCCCGGCCGGGGTAGGCATTGCCCGTCAGACGCTGGGCCATGGACTGAATTTCATACACGTTCATTGGTTATTCTCCTCCTAACATGGATGCACAGACCGTTTCTGCAGCCTGGGGCAGAAGAATCCACTCTGCCTGCTCCATGACTCTGCGCTGTAGAATTTCGGGGGTGTCGCCGGGAAGAATCTCCACGGCCTTCTGGGCGATGATTTCACCGCCGTCGGGGATTTCATTGACGAAGTGAACAGTGGCACCGGTGACCTTGACACCGTAGTCAAGGGCAGCCTGGTGAACCCGCAGCCCGTAGAATCCCTCGCCGCAGAAGCTGGGAATCAGGGAGGGGTGGATGTTCAGAATCCGCCGGGGATACCGGGCGGTGAAGTTTTCCGTCAGGATGGTCATGAAGCCCGCCAGGACAATCACCTGGATTCCGTGGGAATCCAGAACCTGGGCAAGCTTTTCTTCAAAAGCGGCCTGAGAGCCACATTCTTTTTTGAGAATGGTCTCGGTGGCAATTCCGGCTTTTCTGGCCCGCTCCAGGGCATAGGCCCCGGCGGTGTTGGAAACCACCAGGGAGATCTTGCCGCTGTGGAGGATGCCGCTTGCCTGGGCATCGATGAGGGCCTGCAGGTTGGTGCCGCCGCCGGAGACCAGAACAGCGATGTTAATCAAGCCAGAATCACCTTTTCTTCGCCCTTTTCGATGGTGCCGATGACATAGGCATCCTCGCCGTGGGCAGTGAGAATCTGGAGAGCGGTCTGGACCTGGTCAGCAGGAACGATGACGCTCATGCCAACGCCCATGTTGAAGGTGTTGAACATATCCCGCTGGGGAATATTGCCGGTCTCGGCAATGAGCTGGAAGATGGGCAGAATCTTGACAGATGCCAGGTCGATCTTGGCGCACAGGCCGTCGGGGATGGAACGGGGAATGTTCTCGTAGAAGCCGCCGCCGGTGATGTGGGAGATACCCTTCACATCCACCTTTTCCAGCAGAGCCAGGATGCTCTTGACATAGATCCGGGTGGGGGTCAGCAGGGTTTCGCCGATGGACTTGCCGCCCAGAGCCTGGCAGGGCTTCATGAGGTCGGGGTTGTTCTCTACGTCGAAGACCTTGCGGACCAGGCTGAAGCCGTTGGAGTGAACACCGGAGGAAGCCAGAGCGATGACCACATCGCCCTCTGCCATGCGGGTGTTGTCGATGATCTTCTTCTTGTCCACCATGCCCACGGAGAAGCCGGCCAGATCGTAGTCATCCTCAGCCATCATGCCGGGATGCTCTGCGGTTTCGCCGCCGATCAGGGCGCTGCCGGACTGGACACAGCCCTCAGCCACGCCGGAGACGATATCGGCAATCTTCTCGGGGATGTTCTTGCCGCAGGCGATGTAGTCCAGGAAAAACAGGGGCTTTGCACCGCAGCAGATGACGTCGTTGACGCACATAGCCACGCAGTCGATGCCGATGGTGTCATGCTTATCCATGAGCATGGCGATTTTCAGCTTGGTGCCCACGCCGTCGGTGCCGGAGACCAGAACGGGCTCCTCCATGCCGGTGAGGTTCAGACCAAAGCATCCGCCAAAGCCGCCCACGTCGTCCAGGCATCCTTCGTTGCGGGTGCGGGCCACGTGCTTCTTCATCAGCTCAACGGACTTATAACCTGCGGTGATGTCTACACCGGCAGCAGCATAGCTGGCGGACTGGGAGTTCTTGTGATCCATGATAAAGCTCCTTTTATAGTTAAATAGTAGAAACGAAAAATGATAGCTGGGCTGGAATGTTCATTATTCCTTGCCGGTCCAGCAGTAGGTGCAGACCTTATCCCGGTCCAGGCCGATAGCCTCCAGCAGACCGTCCAGGGTCTGATAGCCCAGGGAGTCAAAGCCCATCTTGTCACAGATGGCTTTCAGCATACACTGACCGCGCTCAGTGGTGGCGTCAGAGTACTCATCCACATGGTTCTGACCCACATTCCCCTCCAGCTCCTGAATGATTCGACGGCCCAGCAGCTCCATTTCGGAGTTGCTCCGGGAGAAGTTCAGGAATTTGCAGTTATACATAATGGGGGGGCAGGCGGAGCGCATATGGACTTCCTTTGCGCCGCAGCTGTAGAGGAAATCCACCGTCTCCCGCAGCTGGGTGCCCCGGACAATGGAGTCATCCACAAAGAGGAGCTTCTTGTCCTCAATGAGCTCGGGCACGGGAATCTGCTTCATCTCAGCCACCATGTTCCGAATCTCCTGGTTAGAGGGGGTGAAGGAACGGGCCCAGGTGGGCGTGTATTTCACAAAGGGGCGGGCAAAGGTCTTGCCCGTATAATTGGCGTAGCCAATGGCATGGGGTACGCCGGAGTCGGGCACGCCTGCCACGTAGTCTACATCGGGCAGGGTGCCGTTCTCAATCTCATTTTTAGCCATGATCTCGCCGTTGCGGCAGCGCATGACTTCCACGTTCCGGCCTTCATAGTTGGAGTTGGGATATCCGTAGTAGCTCCACAGGAAGGCACAGATCTTCATTTTATTACCGGGGGCGGACAGCTGCTCCACGCCGTCCACAGTGACCTTTACAATCTCGCCGGGGCCCAGCTCGTAGTAGTCGTGGTAGCCCAGCTTCTGATAGGCAAAGGACTCGAAGGAGACGCAGCAGCCCTGGATGTTCTTGCCGATCTGCACCGGCAGACGGCCCACCTTGTCCCGGGCGGCGATAATGCCATCCTTCAGAAGAATCAGAATGGTGCAGGAGCCGTCGATGACTTCCTGGGCGTGGCGAATACCATCGACCAGATTGTCGCACTGATTGATGAGGGCGGCGGTGAGTTCCGTGGCGTTCACTGCCCCGGAGGACATTGCCATGAACTGATGACCGGGGCCGGAAAAGGTGCTCTGCACCAGCTCCTCGGCATTGTTGATAATGCCCACGGTGGCGATGGCGAAGAGACCTAAGTGAGACCGCACCAGCAGAGGCTGGGGATCGGTGTCGGAAATGCAGCCAATGCCGGAATTTCCGCTGAATTTCGTGAGGTTTCCTTCAAATTTAGTACGGAAAGGGGTGTTCTCGATATTGTGGATCTGGCGCTGGAAGCCCAGCTCCTGGTCGTAGTATACCAGTCCGCCCCGGCGGTTGCCCAGGTGGGAGTGGTAGTCTACTCCAAAGAACACATCATTGACACAGCTTTTGCGGGAAACAGCCCCGAAAAAACCACCCATAATCAAATTCCTCCTTGCATAGGTATATGCGCGTTCCCTGTTCGGGAAGGGATAGGTTTAAGCGAAGAACAGCTTATTGAGGGTCATGGGATCGATGTACTTGCCGTCCTTGTAAACACGCATATTGCCGGAGGCGATTTCGTCGATGAGCATTACGTTGCCCTTTGCGTCGTAGCCGAACTCAAACTTAATGTCGTAGAGATCCAGGCCCTTCTCCTTCAGGTCGTCAGCGACGATCTTGGTGATCTTCTGGGTCATGCTCTTGAGGTCGTCGTACTGGGAATCGGACATAACACCCAGAGCAACCAGTGCGTCCTTGGTGACCAGGGGATCGCCCTTTGCGTCGTCCTTAAAGGTGGTCTCCACGTAAGCGGGCAGATCAGCACCCTCTTCAATGTAATCACCGTAGCGGCGGAAGAAGGAACCCACAGCCTTATAGCGGCAGATAACCTCCAGGCCATGACCGAATGCCTTGGCGGGGAGAACTTCCATGGTGGTGGAAGCCAGGTCTGCACTTACATAGTGGGTGGGAATACCGGCGGCGTTGATCTTCTCGAAGAAGTAGATGGACATCCGCAGGTTCACATCGCCCACACCCTCGATGGTGAGGCCAACAGAGTTTTCGCCGGGATCAAACACGCCATCCTTACCGGTGCAGTCGTCCTTGAACTTCAGCAGATAGTTGCCATTCTCCAGTGCGTAAACATTCTTGGTCTTTCCGGTGTAAACAAGCTTCAGGTTTTCCATAATTGCGTGTACCTCTTTCTATAAATGTAAGATAGATATATGTGAGGGGATCTTGGGATCCCGGCTTACTGATTGAGCTCTGCCTGGAGGGCAGCGTCCTTTTCCAGGACCTTCTTGGAGTCGGCTTCCCGCTTGGCGTCCAGCTTCTGAGCCAGAGCATCGTCGGAAACAGCCAGGATTTCAGCGGCGAGAAGTGCAGCGTTGACGCCGCCGTTGACAGCGACGGTCGCCACGGGGATGCCGGAGGGCATCATCACAGTGGACAGCAGAGCGTCCATGCCGTCAAAGCAGGAGGATTTGCAGGGAATACCGATGACAGGCAGGGTGGTGTTTGCAGCAATGGCACCAGCCAGATGGGCAGCCATTCCGGCAGCGGCAATGAGCACGCCGTAGCCATCCTTGCGGGCGTTTCGGGCGAAGTCCCGGGCTTCTTCCGGTGTGCGGTGTGCGGAGTAAATGTGGCACTGCCAAGGAATGTCCAGAGAGGACAGAGTATCCATTGTCTTGCGCAGGATCGGCAGATCACTGTCACTGCCCATGATGATTCCAACTTTTTTCATGATGACCTCCGTAAAATGACAAAATAAAAAGGGCGCACTTAGTCCTTAACAAGACGTAAGTGTGCCCAGACGGTCGGCGATTAGGATATTCCCTTACTCCACGTGGTGCTCCACTTTGTCCATTGACAACTTCCGTCAGTAATAAGGGTTTTCATTGACTACAATCGCATTATATCATGCCGTACCTAGAAGTGCAATCTTCAATCCAACAATTTCTTTAGAATTTTCAGAAGTTTCCATGTATATCTTCGACAAATCGATATTATTGTACGAAATGCGCGAAAAAAGGTCCCCCGGAAAGCGCAGGCGCTTTCCGGGGGACCTTGAATTTTATGCGGCGAAGAAGGTGTAAAGACCCAGTACCAGGATCACAGCGACGATCACCGGCAGCACATAGGTCATGTAAGGGCGCATCCACTTGGCAAGCTTCAGGCCCTGGCCTTCGTTGGCCTCTGCCATGAACTTCTCCCAGCCCCAGCCGTAGCGGGTGGTGCAGAAAATCACGAACAGCAGAGAGCCCATGGGCAGCAGCAGTGTGCTCACCAGGAAGTCTTCACTGTCCAGCACATCCCGTCCGGCGATGGGATGGAAGCTGCTGAGGATGTTGTAGCCCAGAATACAGGGCAGGCTCAGCAGGAAAATGCCGATGCAGCAGATGAGGCAGGTTTTCTTCCGATTCCAGCCGGTGAGATCCTGGATGCAGGAGACAATGTTTTCAAACACTGCCAGCACCGTGGAGTAGGCAGCGAAGGTCATAAAGACAAAGAACAGACTGCCCCAGAACCGACCCAAAGGCAGGTGGTTGAAGACGTTGGGCAGCGTGATGAAAATCAGAGCGGGGCCGGCGTTTACATCCACACCGTAGGCGAAGCAGGCGGGGAAGATGATGAGGCCGGAGCACATGGCAACCAGCGTATCGAGACAGCTGACCCGAACGGATTCCCCCAGAAGGGCGTGGTCCTTGCCGATGTAGCTGCCGAAAATTGCCATTGCGCCGATGCCCAGGCTCAGGGTGAAGAATGCCTGGTTCATGGCACCGACACATACATTGACAAAGCCGATCTCCTTGGCCCGCTGAAGATCAGGCAGCAGGTAGAACTTGAGACCCTCCTTACCGCCTTTCAGGAAGATGCTGTTGGCTGCCAGTGCCAGCATCAGAACGATGAGGGCCATCATCATAAACTTGGTCACACGCTCCAGACCCTTCTGGACGCCCTGGGAGATGATGGCGAAGCCGGACACCACGATGAATCCCATATAGACGGTCATGCTGGCAGGATTCCCCAGCATAGCGGCAAACTTTCCTTCCACACCGGCAGCGTCCAGTCCTACAAAAGCACCGGTGGCAGTGTTCACAAAATACTGGAGCATCCAGCCGGACACGGTGGTATAGAACATCATCAGAATGATGTTGCCCAGCAGACAGACAATGCCATGCCAGTGCCATTTCTGCCCTTTCTTTTCCAGCACCTGGTACAGATGCACCGGGCTCTTCTGTGCGGCGCGGCCCATGGCAAACTCCATGGTCATCACCGGGACACCCAGAATCAGCAGGAAGAACAGGTAAATCAGCACAAAAATGCCGCCGCCGTATTTGCCTGCCATCCAGGGGAACTTCCATACATTGCCGATGCCAATGGCACATCCCGCACTGAGCAGGATGAAGCCTAACCGGCTGGCAAGATGTTCTCTTTGCATATTTTCTCTCTCCTCCAAAGTAAAACTGTCCATTATTATAATCAAAACCATGGGGAATGTCAACAGGAGAAAGAAAAGTGTCTTCAAGTCGTGGAATTACATAGATAAGAACGCTGAAACACTTTGGTACTGGTGATATTCCACAAGAGGAAAGATTCGACAGCTGAGAAAACAGACCAAGAAAATACCCGGAGAAATCCTAGGTGAGATGGATTTCTCCGGGTATCTGCAATTTGATCAATCTTACATTTCCATCAGATGAGAATTGCAGGCAAACCCAGGTTTTGCCGGGATGGCTTACTCCTGACGGAATACAAAGCCGTTTTCGTCGGCCTGGTCGATGATTGCCAGGGACTTGAGGGGATAGCCCTCCTCACGGAGCTGGTCACCGCCGTGCTGGAAGCCCTTCTCAATGGCGCAGGCAATGCCTACCAGCTCGGCACCGGACATCTTTACAATGTCAATGAGGCCCCGCATAGCAGCACCCTTTGCCATGAAGTCATCTACAATCAGCACCTTGTCGTCGCTGCTCAGCCAGTCCTGGGCGCAGATCAGAGTGACCTTCTTTTTATAGGTATAGGAGAAAATCTCACTTTTATAGAGCCCGCCCTCAATGTTGTCGCTCTTGGCCTTCTTGGCAAAGACCATGGGCACGCCGAACTTGTAGGCACAGACCGTTGCGAGGGGAATACCGCTGGCTTCCGCAGTGAGAATTTTGGTGACATGGGTGACATCAAAAAGTCGGGCGATTTCGTCGGCAATTTCTCCCAGGAACTGGGCATCTACCCGATGGTTGAGAAATCCATCTACCTTTACAATGTTGCCCGGGAGGATCCGGCCCTCTCGGATGATGCGCTGCTGCAATGCTTCCATAGCTGCCTCCGTAGTATGTTTTAGATAATATCATTATGACGGTAAATCTCTCAAAAGGCAAGACGTATTCATGACAAAAATCGCGGTGGTTTTTTTGTTGCCTTTGAGAAAATACACAAGAAAAAGCGGCACTGCGTCAGCAGTACCGCACAGATTGCGAATCAGGTTCCTCAGAAGCGCCGCATTTAATCAAATGCCAGTCCAAAATAGCCGGGGGCAGGGGCATCCTTGCGCAGAGGACAGAACATCGCAAAGGGAAGCTTCTGGCCTGGGGTGCGGAAGGTGCCGTAGGCACAGCCCAGAGTGCACAGAATTCTGGGAGCCACAGAGAGGTCACCAAGAAATTCGATGCCCTTGAGCATATCGCCGTCCTTGGGAGCGGCGCAGAGCAGAAAGTCCGGCCCGGCGTAGAAATTTGCCTGGGTTTCCAGAAAGCGGAGGTTTGCGTCCTCCTGGATTACGCCGTCCTTGGGGAGCAGCCTTCTCCGCTGGGACTGATATTCCTCCCGGGAGATGGGCTGCATCTGGATGGCTATAAGTTGAGAGGCACTGACAAACTCGTTGATCTGGGTGCAGTCCGCATAGCCCATAGAGGCGTACATCCGGCGCAGACCCTCGTCTCCGGGGACCAGCAAGGCACCGGCATAGCCCCGATCTGTAAGCACCTGATGGGCGTCTGCAATAAGGTAGCGGATCAGACCCTGGTGGCGGAAGTCCGGGTGGGTGGCGACGGCGTAAAGGTAGGCGTAGGTCAGCCCCGCATATTGGACATCAAACCAGTAGAGGGCGGAGACAACCTGGCCATCCTTTTCGATGCATCGGCACCGATCCGGGGAAAATCCGGTGGAGAAGAAATTGTCCAGAAAAGGATCCTCATCTCCGAAGGCCAGCTTCCAAATGGTTCGGAGCTGGGGAATCTGTTCAGCAGTGGGATATTCAGGGAGCATCGATATCCTCCTCTAAATAGGCCCAGTATTTTTCCAGCATGTGATGGGGATTGTAGGAGAGCTTTGCTTTGCGCAGACCCTCGATACCCAGGTCATCCTCTCGGTTCAGGTACAGAATCTCGGGATGCTCCAGCCGAATATGCCGGGCAAATTCGCAGTTGATAGCGGCATAGGCGCCGTCTACATCCTCTAAGGCCTTCTCAAAATGGACATCCACGGTGTCCTGAGACATACGGGAGCCCATGGTCATGGCGACCGCCTTGCCGTCACAGTACAGCAGCAGGCCGTCCATGCCCAGCGCTTCATACTGGGAGAAGGCCCGGTTCAGAGCCACTTCCTCCAGCAGGTAGTCTCCGTTGGGGTCCCGCTCCATGCGGTCAGCGTACCACTGCTTGGTGAGTGCCTGGGCAATCTCCTGATTGTCCCTGGTAATGGGCTCTACGGTGAAGTCCGGGTGCATGGCGCGGAAACGGTTTACATGGTTGCGCTTGCGCTGGAACTTGCGGCCCTTGAGGTCTGCCAGGTCGTTGATGTCATAGACATAGTCAAAGTTGTCCCGACCGGTGCGGAAGAAAAACTTTCCGGGGAACCAGGCTTCCAGCTCCTCCCGGTCGGCGGGAGAGATGCAGCAGATGCGGCAGGGGATACCCCGCTGGGCGGCATCGTCCATAATCTTCTCCAAAACAGCACGGCGGTCCCCGGGCCCGATGGGATAGGGGTAGACACTGAAGCCGTTAAAGTGGGCAAAAAAAGCAACGCAGCCGTCCAGAAAGGCGATCTGCTGCCGACCCCAGAAGTATAGATTGGAAAACGAATATTCACAGCCCCGAGTGGGGGAGGACAGAAGAATTTTTTCGTATTCTTCCTTATTTTCTATTTGAATTCGGTGAAAATCAATCATTTGGATCGCTCCTTTTGGTTAGCTATCATAGCACAGCCCGCTGGGATATGCAAGGGCATTTCGGAAAACGATCTGAGAATTGCAGATTCAAATTCAATGGGAAACTGTGTATATTAGCCAAAAATCTTGGTGTCCAGGTGGGCCTTGACCAGGGCAAAATACAGCACAGTGCCCAAAGTCAGCAGCACGCCCAGCTCACCCAGGGCTACATACAGGGCGTTGAGCCAGAAGCCGCCGCCAATGTAGACCGTGAGCTCCCAGCCCACCAGAATGGCGTTCATCAGAGCGGGCATACACAGGCCGAAGAGGGGCAGTCCTTTCACCTTCCAGCTGCGGGTGTACCACATAGCCAGGGCAGCCAGGCAGCTTGCGAGACTTCCCACCAGGAAGTCCAGAGGAAGCGCCATGCCGGAGGTGAGGTTGAACACCAGGCAGCCCAGGGTCAGACCGGGAATGGCAGCCGGGGTGAAAAAGGCCAGGATGCACAGGGCCTCGGAGGCGCGGAACTGGATAGCCCAGGTGGCGGAGCCGGGGAACAGCAGATTCTGCATATGGGTGAGGACTGCATACAGAGCAGCGATGATGGCGGCGTGGGTGAGAAAACGGGTTTTTTTCATGGGTTACTCTCCTTATTCATAAAAAATGGGCGCAGAACGCACCCATCCAAAAGAAAAATGGACGCAAAGCGTCCATCTCAGCGTGCCGAAAAAGCCGCTTCTCCCCGTTTGAGCGGCTTTTCAGAACATTTCAGCGTTCTGAAAAATCGGTTGATTACACGCGAAAGCCACCCCGGATGGGTTTCCTTCACACAATCTGCCTTTCCGTTCACGGAGTGATCACTTTTTTTGACAACTAAAAAATGGACGCAAAGCGTCCATCTCAAAATCCTAGTTTTGTTTACCGACAGGATGGTTACGAACTGTCCTATGCACTTATTTTCCAGTATAACGGAAAAATAAAAAAAGTCAAGTATAGATTCTTTTAACTGTATATGCTAGTATGACGGCAGGTATAGAAATACCTGGAAAGGAAGATAGGTTATGAAAAGTAAAGATCCCGTAGATAAGAATTCCAGAAAATTCCTGGAACGGAAAATTTCCACAGGCCGCAGTTCTCTGCTCCTCATTATCGTACTTACGGTAGTCAACTTTGGCTTCCTTCTTGCAGACAGAGGAACGTATTTCCTGTTCTCTGCCTCGGTGCCCTATTACCTGACGCTGTTTATGAAGGGTGTGGAGAACAACTTCGTTATGGGCAGCTGGGAAAATGGCCCGATCACCATGGTTTGCGTAGCGATCAGTGCCATTGTGCTGGTCATCTACCTGCTGTGCTGGATTTTCAGCAAGAAGGGCAGCGGCTGGATGACGGCAGCCATGGTGCTGTTCATTGTGGATACCGTTGGCCTGGTGGTCATTTCCTTTGGCCTTCTGGAGGACCCCTGGAGCAATATCATCGACTTTGTGCTGCACATCTGGGCAGTGGCAGAGTTGATTATGGCATCCAATGCAGCCCGTAAGCTGAAGACGATGCCCCAGGAGCAGCCGATTGCCGATATGGCTGACCTGTCCAAAACCGATCCTGAGGTATTTTAAGAACAAGTTTATTACGTCATACAACCGGGGCCGCAGATTGTTCTGCGGCCCCGGCTTCTTGATTTTTCACAGCTTTTCTCACGGACCTGTGGAGTCATCTTTCAGACGGATTCAAAGTTAGGCGTTTCAAAGGTTTCCTTCCACAAATCCAAAGCGGCGGACAGCTTCTCGTAGGGAACATAGATTCGGTACCATTCGGTTTTTCCTGATTTCATGACTACGCCGGCGCCCAGAATCGGGAGGCTGGTATAGGGAATGTGGTTGCTTTCCAGAATCTCCATGAAGAGCTTGGCCCACATTTCCTCTTTTTCTGCGATCAGGCAGTAGTCGTTGTTTTCAACATCTCTTAAATGGGAATTTCCGCAATCCGGACATATGTTTTGGGAAATAACGCAATGGCAGTGTTCACAGTATTTCATAGTGCGGCTCCTTTCACAGCTGAAATGATCAGCGAGAGATAGAAAATTTGGAAACAGGGTGGTTTCCCTGTGATCAGCATACAGTATCAGGATTCCTATTTCAAGGGGCCCTGGTGGAAATTCCGCAACCATCTATAAAAAGCGGTTACGTCTCCGTAGGCGGAAAGGGTTTTTCGACACGCTGAAAAAGGCAGACTTCCGAAGAAGTCTGCCTTTTATAGAAATTAAGCCATATAGATAGCCTTGCAGGCCAGCATGGTCTCGTAGCAGTCCAGCTTGGAGACGATCTCCAGAGGAGCGTGCATAGCGAGAACGGGAACACCGGCGTCAACAGTGACGATGTTCCGGTTTGCCATGTAGGCAGCCACGGTGCCGCCGCCGCCCTGGTCAACCTTGCCCAGGGTTGCAATCTGCCAAATGACGTTGGCGTTTGCAAAGGTGGTGCGGATGTGGCCCATAGCCTCAGCGGAAGCGTCGGAAGCGCCGCCCTTACCACGGGAGCCGGTGTACTTGCAGATGGCAACGCCGTAGTTCAGCTGAGAGTTGTTGCGCTTGTCGCAGGTGTCTGCGAAGTTGGGGTCAAATGCGTTGGATACGTCAGCGGACAGGCAGAAGGAAGCAGCGAAGCAGTCCTCCAGCTTTACGCCCTGCGCGTCGCACAGGCCACCCATGAAGTGTTCGAAGAAGTGGCTCTGCATACCGGAGATGCCCACGGAGCCGATTTCTTCCTTGTCAGCCAGGATGCACACAGCGGTCTTGGTAGGGTTCTCAATGGAGAACAGGGCCTCCAGCTCGGCGTAGGCGCAAACCCGGTCGTCATGACCGTAGGCACCCAGCAGGCTGCGGTCCAGGCCCACTTCCCGGCACTTGCCGGCGGGAACCAGGGTCAGTTCTGCGGAGAGGAAGTCGCTCTCGATGAGACCGTACTTCTCGTTCAGCAGCTTCATGATGTTGAGCTTCACCAGATCGGAGCCCTCGCCCTGGAGAGGCTCGGTGCCCATGATGACATTGAGCTGCTCACCGGCGATGACCTGAGCGGCGTTCTTCTGCATCTGATCGCCAGCCAGGTGGATCAGCAGGTCGGAGATCACCAGAATGGGATCGCTCTCATCCTCACCGATGGTGACAGGCACTACAGTGCCGTCCTGACGGTAGACAACGCCATGGAGAGCCAGAGGAATGGTGAGCCACTGGTACTTCTTGATGCCGCCGTAGTAGTGGGTCTTCAGGTAGCCAATCTCAGAATCCTCATAGAGGGGATTGGGCTTGATGTCCAGACGGGGGGAATCCACGTGAGCAGCGCAGATGTTAGCACCCTGCTCCAGGGACTCCTGACCGATGACAGCCAGAGCAATGGACTTGCCGCGGTTGTTGTAATAGATCTTGTCGCCGGGCTTTACGCTCATGTTCTTGGAGAAGGGCTTGAAGCCGTTCTTTTCTGCCTCAGCAACGGCCCAGGCAGTGGCCTCCCGCTCCATCTTGCACTGGTCCATGAAAGCAGCGTAACGCTTGCAGTAAGCGTTCATCTCTTCCTTCTGGGCATCCGTCAGGCGGGTATAGCCATTCTTGGGAGCAGCCAGCAGGCTCTCCCGGAGTTCTTCATTGGTCATGATTATGGCCTCCTTTTCATTTTTCTTCCATTATATCCAAGGTGTTCAAAAAAGCAATACATTTATCCCGAAATTCTTCCCGGGTTCCGTCATTTCGCAGACAGTGGTCGCAGTGCTCCTGAAACCACCCTTCCGCATGCTGGGCAGCGATACGGCTGCGGGCATAATCTTCGGAGATGCCGTCCCGGGCCATGAGCCGCCGGACCCGGTCTTCCGTGGGGGCGGTGATGGCAACCGTGACCTGGCACAGCTGGGCAAGGCCCCCTTCAAAGAGGGCGATGGCATCAATGGCGGCGAATCTGGGGGAAGCTTCCAGCCGTCTCACCACCTCAGCTTTTACAGCCTTGTGGGTGATGGCGTTGAGAACTTCCAGGGCCTGGGGGTCGGAAAAGACCTGGCTTCCCAGCTTTTTCCGGTCCAGCTGTCCGTCCTGAACGGTGCCGGGGAAGGCAGCGTCAATGGCGGAAAGCAATCCAGAATCGGTTTTCAGAAGCTGGTGATAGATGGCATCGCAGTCGAGCACCAGACCGCCCCGTGCCTGAACCTCAGACAGCAGGGTGGTTTTGCCGCAGCCAGTGCCCCCGGTGATTCCCAGAATCATTCCTCAACCTCGCTGTCTACAATATGGAAGGCGGCTGCTTTTTTCAGCCGGTTCTGGACGGCGTAGGCCACACCGCCGCCGACGGGACAGCGGGCGTAGACCTGGTGAATGGCGGGGTCATCCAGTTCCCGCAGGGCAGCAAAGAGTCCGGCGGAGAGAGTCTCCACATCCGATTCCTTGCCGTAGGCCAGGGGGGCGCAGTCTGCGTAGAGGGGAAGCTCCTCCTCAAAGCACAGCACCCGATCCCCGGGGATAAAGTGTCGATGGATGTAGGCGGCGGCCTTCTCACGGCTGCCGGCGACGATGACCACCGGCTCTGCCGGGGCATAGTGGCGGTACTTCATGCCGGGGGCCTTTACCACAGCGTCCTTGTCAATCTGAGCGGTGACGGCTTTGTCGATGACCAGGTCTCCCAGAATGGAAATCAGCTGCTCCGGGCTGATTCCGCCGGGGCGGAGCAGACGGGGGCGACCGTCGGTGAGGTCCACAATGGTGGATTCCACGCCTACCCGGCAGGGACCGCCGTCCACAACGGCGTCGATCCGTCCGTCATGGTCGTGGAGGACGTGCTGTGCAGTGGTGGTGGAAGGCTTTCCGGATAGATTGGCAGAGGGGGCGGCAATGGGCACACCGGCCCGGGCGATGATTTCACGGGTGACGGCATTGTCCGGGCACCGAACAGCCACAGTGGACAGACCGCCGGTGGTGCGCTTGGGCACGATATCCCGGGCGGGGAGCACAATGGTCAGGGGACCGGGCCAGAAGGCTTCTGCCAGATCATAGGCAGCCTTGGGAATGTCGTGGCAGAACTTCTCGATTTCCTGGGGCTTTGCCACATGGAGAATCAGGGGATTGTCCTGGGGACGGCCCTTGGCTTCAAAAATGTGGGAAACGGCGACTTCGTCCAGACCGTTGGCACCCAGACCGTAGACGGTCTCGGTAGGCAGAGCTACAAGACCGCCGTTTTTGATGATTTCGGCGGCAGTTTCCGGGGTTTTGGGGTCCTCCGAAGGGAGATATAGGGTTTTCATATTCAATACCCTCCTAAATGTAAGGAGCAGCTGCTAAAAAAGCAGCTGCTCCGAATGTTATAGCCGAGATTAGACGGTGGGCTGGTTAGCAGCCTCGATGATCTTGACGAACTTCTCGGGAACCAGAGAAGCACCGCCGATCAGACCGCCGTCGATGTCGGGCTGGCTCAGCAGCTCGAAGGCGTTCTTGTCGTTCATGGAACCACCGTACAGGATGGAGATAGCGCGAGCGTTCTTGGAGGAGTACAGCTTGCGGACAACGCTGCGGATCATCTCGCAGACTTCCTCAGCCTGCTCGGGGGTAGCGGTACGGCCGGTGCCGATAGCCCAGATGGGCTCGTAAGCGATGATGACCTTGCGGATCTTCTCCTCGGGCACGCCAGCCAGGCCCAGCTTGATCTGCATGGTGATCCACTCGGTGGTCACGTCAGCCTCACGCTGCTCCAGGGTCTCGCCGCAGCACAGGATGGGGATGAGACCTGCATCCAGAGCAGCCAGAACCTTAGCGTTGATTTCAGCATCGGTCTCGCCCATAGCGCGGCGCTCGGAGTGGCCGATGATGACGTACTTGCAGCCAGCGTCAACCAGCATGTTGGTAGCAATTTCGCCGGTGTAAGCGCCGGAAGCGTTAGCGTTGCAGTTCTCAGCGCCGATGCCCACGCGGGTCTCACGCATAGCGCGGACAGCAGCGGGGATGCAGACAGCGGGAACACACAGAGCCACGTCGCACCAACGGCCCTTGGGCATGATGCCCTTGAGCTCGGTCATGAACTCCTTGGTTTCGGAGGGGGTCTTGTTCATCTTCCAGTTACCGGCAATGACGGTCTTACGATACTTTCTGTTCATTTCTTTTCTCCTTAATATATGTGCACATTGAACGTCAATGTGATTTTTCTATCTTGGTCTCCGACCGGGGGTTCCGGTCGGAGTATAAAGAATCTTACTTATCCTGCAGGCAGGCGATGCCGGGCAGCTCCAGGCCTTCCAGGAACTCCAGGGAAGCGCCGCCGCCGGTGGAGATGTGGGTGATCTTGTCAGCGAAGCCCAGCTGCTCGCAAGCAGCAGCGCTGTCGCCGCCGCCAACGATGGTCACAGCGTCGGAATCAGCCAGAGCCTGAGCAACAGCGATGGTGCCCTTTGCCAGGGTGGGGTTCTCGAACACGCCCATGGGTCCGTTCCAAACAACGGTCTTAGCAGCCTTAGCAGCAGCAGCGAACTCGGCCTGAGCCTTCTCGCCGATGTCCAGGCCCATCTTGCCGGCGGGAATTGCGTCGGACATGACGGTCTCAACAGCCAGCTCTGCGTCGATGGGGTTGGGGAAGGAATCAGCAACCACGGTGTCAACAGGCAGCAGGAGCTTAACGCCCTTAGCCTCAGCCTTAGCCATCATTTCCTTGCAGTAGTCCAGCTTCTCGTTGTCAACCAGAGAGGCACCGACATTGTAGCCCTTAGCAGCCAGGAAGGTGAAAGCCATGCCGCCGCCGATGATCAGGGTGTCGACCTTCTCCAGGAGGTTGTTGATAACGTTCAGCTTGTCGGAAACCTTAGCGCCGCCCAGAATAGCGACGAAGGGACGCTCGGGGTTAGCCAGAGCCTTGCCCATGATGGAGACTTCCTTCTGCACCAGGTAGCCGGAAACGGCGGGCAGATAGTCAGCAACACCAGCGGTGGAAGAGTGAGCACGGTGAGCAGTGCCGAATGCATCGTTCACGAAGATATCAGCCAGGTCAGCCAGAGCCTTGCTCAGCTCGGGGTCGTTCTTGGTCTCACCCTTCATGTAACGGGTGTTCTCCAGCAGCATCACGTCGCCGTCCTTCAGGGCAGCGGCCTTAGCCTTGGAATCCTCGCCGGCCACGTCGTTCGCCATGATGACTTCCTTGCCCAGCAGCTCGGAGATCCGCTCAGCCACGATCTTCAGGCTCAGCTCGGGCTTCCACTCGCCCTTGGGCTTGCCCATGTGGGAGCAGAGGATGACCTTAGCGTTGTGCTCGACCAGGTACTTGATGGTGGGCATAGCAGCCACGATCCGCTTGTCGGAAGTGATCTTGCCGTCCTTGGTGGGGACATTAAAGTCGCAGCGGCACAGCACGCGCTTGCCGGATACGTCGATATCCTCAATGGACTTCTTGTTATAGTTCATAGTGATTCCTCCAAATCGTCGGGGGGTTATCCCCGCATTTTTCCAAAATCCTTTAAGTTGGGGAAGGAGAGCTGCCGCAGTGCTTCATAGGTGGTGATTGCCACCGCATTGCTGAGGTTCAGACTCCTGGCATCCGGGCGCATAGGGATGCGCACGCAGCTTTCATAGTGCTGGGCCAGAAAATCCTCGGGAAGACCCTTGGTTTCTTTTCCGAAGAAGAGGTAGCAGCCGTCGTGATACTCGGCCTCCGTATAGCTCCGGGGAGCTTTTGTGGAGAGACACCACATCTCCTGCACCTGGTTTCTGCGGAAGAAATCATCCAGATTTTCATAATCCAGTACTTCCACCAAATGCCAGTAGTCAAGACCCGCCCGTTTCACAGCTTTGTCAGAAATGTCAAAGCCAAGGGGACGGATCAGATGCAGCCGACAGCCGGTGGCGGCACAGGTCCTGGCGATGTTGCCGCAGTTCTGGGGGATTTCAGGCTCCACCAGTACAATATTCAGCATTTTTCATCACCTCAACAGAAAACACATGGGACCGCATTTCCTCGATCCGCTTGCTTCCTATTGTATGCTAAACCTGCCGTAAAATCAATCCGAAAAATCGAAAATTTGCAACTTTTTTATAGTATTCACAGATTAAATGACCGGGGGGACACAAATTTGTGAAAAATGCAGGATTGCAAGAAAAACTTCCAAAACCGAGAGGAAAGAGGACAGGGCGATACGACCAGATTTTGAATGGTTTTTTTATGAAAAACGCCGATATCCCAGGGGGATACCGGCGTTCCGTTATCAAAATTTTCGAATCAGCCCACAGCCAGAACCAGCTCGCCGTCACTTAAATACCAACTGCATCCGTTGTAAGTAAGGAGCTGACCGTCGGTAAGGGAGACCTCAAACCAAAGATCCAGCTGCTGATTATCCTTGATTTCGGGGGTATTGAAACGAATATCGGAGAGCATCTTCTCGAAGCTGCCCTCGGATTCGCCCTCGGGAATGGTGAGGGGGATCCGCTGAATCTCGTCTTCGCCCATCTTGAGCACCAGATCGGAGGACTTATACTCCACAGCCCGTCCGCCAATCCGGGGCAGCTGCACCTGGACATAAGCGGTGGTGAGGACAAGCTGCTTGCCGTCCTGGGCCCAGTCCTCTACAAACATATTGCAGTAGGCGTTCAGGCCGGATTGCAGATAGACACAGGACTCATAGAGAGGAGCCTCGGGAGAACTGAGCACTGCACTGACCTGGCTTCCGTCGGCCTTGGTGAGGAAGCACTCATAGGCGTAACCGTCGGCGGCTTTCAGATTTGCGGTGGCAGTGTAGGCAGTGCCGTCCCACTTGCCATCCACGCTGGCAACCTCGGCACCGTCCAGGGTGACCCGGAACTTTGCGGACTGGCCTTCCTCATAGCGCATGGGGACGGCAGTCATCTCGATCGCAGCACCGCTGTTGTCGTCATTGGGGACGGCTTTCAGGGTGTAGGATGTGAGCACCACAGACTGCTCCAGGTCGCTGAGCTGACTGGTCAGTGCCTGCAGCTGGCTGCGCAGGTCGACACATTCCTGCTGCAGCTGCTCCACATAGGCGGGGTCGATTCCGTCATCGGCGGGCTGACCGCAGGCAGCCATGGTAAGCACCAGGGCGGCGCTCATAGCAGCCAGAACTGGAAGCTTATTCCTTCTTTTCATATTCACAGGTCCTCCTTGAATATTGTGATGGGTCGTTTTTCTTCATTATAACCCAGTTTTCCCAGGTTTGCAAGGACCTAACAAAATTCTTAAACTTCGGATTTTCGGCGAAAAAAGAGATAAATGGGATTTTATGGAAAACAGACGCAGCTTTCCGGGCGCTTTCCAAAACCCGACTGCCCGGAAGGGAAGGCCTTTTCGAGCAGACTGAGGCGGCGCAGGTTTCCCTGCGCCGCCGATATGTTTACGTTTCATTATGTTTAATTAGATTATGCCTCCTGAGCAGCGGCAATGATCTTTGCCTGGTTGCCCTTGGGAACTTCTTCGTAACGGACGAAGGAGAGGGTGAAGGAGCCTCTGGCCTGGGTCATAGCCCGCAGGTCGATGGCGTAGGAGCTCATCTCAGCCATGGGGACTTCGGCCTCCACGACGGTGTTGCCCTCGTCGTCGGGATTCATGCCCATCACACGGCCCCGGCGCTTGTTGAGGTCACCGATGACGTCGCCCATGTAGCTGTCGGGAATGGTGACAGCCAGAGCGCCGATGGGCTCCAGCAGGGTGGGCATTGCGTTGGGCATGGCCTCCTTAAAGGCCAGAATGGCAGCCAGCTTAAATGCCATTTCGTTGGAGTCAACGGGATGGTAGGAGCCGTCATACAGGGTAGCCTTCAGATTGACCATGGGATAGCCAGCCAGAGGACCCTTCTGAACAGCTTCCTGGATGCCCTTTTCAACAGCGGGGAAGAAGTTGCGGGGCACGCTGCCGCCGAAGACTTCCTCGTTGAAAATCAGGCCTTCCTGCTCTTCCTGGGGCTCGAAGCGAACCCAGACGTCACCGAACTGGCCGGAACCGCCGGTCTGCTTCTTGTGACGGCCGTGCGCCTCGACCTTCTTCTTGATGCGCTCCCGGTAGGCAACCTTTGCGGGGGACAGAACAGCGTCCACACCGAAACGGCCCTTGAGCTTGGAGAGAATCACATCCAGATGCTGATCACCGGCACCGGACAGCACCAGCTGCTTGGTCTCGGGGTTGTTGTAAATGGTGAAGGAGGGATCTTCTTCGTTGAGGCGGTTGAGGCCCAGACCCACCTTGTCGTCCTGACCCTTTACCTTGGGGGCAATGGCCATGGAGTAGCAGGGAGCTGCATAGGGAATCTGTTTCAGGGAAACCACCTTACGAGGATCGCAGAGGGTATCGCCGGTCTTTACCTTATCCAGCTTGCCGAAGGCACCGATATCGCCGCAGCCCAGGACCTTGACCTCGGTGTTCTTCTTGCCGCACATGACATACATACGGCCCAGCTTCTCGGTTTCGCCGGTGCGGGCGTTGACCAGCGTGGTTTCCGGGGTGATTTCGCCGGAGAGAACTTTGATGTAAGAGTACTTGCCGTACTGATCGGAGACGGTCTTCCACACAAATGCGGAGGGAACGCCGCCGGGGGAGACCACGAATTCCTCGGTCTTGCCGTCAGTGGTGGTGGCCTTGTGGTAGTTGCCTTCCATGGGGTTGGGGAGCATATCCACAATGTGGTCCATGAGCATGAGGCTGCCCAGGCAGGTGAGACCGGAGCCGCAGAACACAGGGAACAGGCTCAGGTCGGTAACACCGGAGTGAAGGCCGGTGATCATTTCACGGTAGGTGAAGCTGTCGCCCTCGAAGAAGCGGTTCATAAGTGCTTCGTCGGTTTCGGCAACGGACTCTTTCAGAGCCTCGTTGAACTCGTCGATAACGGAGACCTTGTCCTCGGGGACTTCAATCTCCACACGCTTGAGGTTCTGCATTTCATAGGCACGCTTGTTGAGCACATCGATGATGCCGGTGACCTTGTGATCGGCGTCCCAGATGGGAACCACCACAGGGGCGATCTTGTTGCCGTAGAGCTCACGCAGAGCGTTGAAGGTCTTATTATAATCGGAATTGTCCTCGTCTACCTTGGAGATGTAGATGAATCGAGGCATATTCCGCTCTTCGCAGTATTTCCAGGCTTTTTCAAAGCCAACGGTGATTCCATCCTTGGCGGACAGAACCAGAATGGCGGCGTCGGCGGCACGGAGGGCCTCCATGACAGCGCCGGAGAAATCAAAGCCGCCGGGGGTGTCCAGAATGTTAATCTTGGCATTGTTATATTCGAGAGGAACGACGGATGTGGAAATAGAAATATTACGGCGAATCTCTTCGGGGTCATAGTCACAGACGGTGTTGCCGTCGGCGTTCTTGCCCATGCGGTCGATGGCGCCGGTCATATACAGCAGGCTCTCTGCCAGAGCAGTCTTACCACTGCCGCTGTGGCCCAGCAGGCAGATATTACGGATAGCGTTAACAGTATACATAGTCGTTTTAACTCCTTTCGGGAAGCCGGTACTTCCATTTGGGGGCTCACACCCCAATGGCGACATTATACACGAAAGAGAGCTGGATTTCAATGCTTATTTTCGTCAAAATGCAAAAAGGTGTAAATCCGACGAAAGACGAATGTTTTCCTATACAAAACACACAAATTGACCAAGTTCGTTTGTGGCGACATACACAAAAAATAAATCGTGCATTTTTAAACACTCACTTTATAAAAAACATCCGACTGCCGGAGCAGGCGGATGCCCGGTGTGTCAGAAAGCAGCTGCGGCGGCTCACGTGAAAAATCGGTTTTGGCTAGGATGGATGCAGCCCTTTTTGCGGGGAATAAAAAATCTCCCGACTGCACAGGCAGTCGGGAGAAAGCAGGTTATACGTTTCTTGCCCATTCGGTGATGAGAAGGCCGGGGACCATCCACACCAGCTGGTAGAGAAGAATATTTGCAGGGGTGAGCAGTTCCGTGCTGCCCAGAATGGCAAGTACCAGCATAATGAGCATACCCAGGATACCGCCCACCAGATGGAGAATCATCCCCAGTCTGCTGCTGGTGCGCAGGGCTCTTGCGCCGGTGACGGCGTAGGCGTAGGAAACCAGGTCGTCCCGGGTGGCGATGGCCAGACTGGTGCTGCCTTCCTCAGGCTGCCGGGCTGCCAGAGCCTGCCGGGTTTCGGGATCCGGGAAAGCCAGACGCTTGGACTTGATGCCGAACTTGGTGCGAACATAGCTCTCGGTGAGAATGAAGTCGCCGCCCAGCATCACCGGGGTCAGCTTGCTGTAGCCGCAGAGGGTTACCATACCGGCAGCGGAAGAACGCATCTTTGCGTAAGAAATGGCAACCACGGCGCAGAGCTGTCCGTCAATGGCAGCGTAGACTGCCTGATTTACCATAGTGCCCTCGGGAATTTCCACACCCATCTCCTGGAGAAAGGCCAGATTGCCAACCAGGACGCTTTCGCCGCAGACCTCACCGCCTACGCCGCCGTTTCCGTAGTTGCGGAAATTGGTGACCAGATTCTGGGCCACGCCGCGGCTGGTCATCAGCTGCTGGAACACGGGGACCAGACCGCCGCCGGCCTCCAGAATCAGGGAGGAGGTGTAGGAAACGATCATGTCGGGATCCCGGTCGGAATAGAACTTCACGCCATTGAGCTTGGTGGAGCCCAGGGGGAAGAGGTCAGAATCGGTGAGGGGGAAGGCTGCCTTGCAGGAAAGTCCCTTCACACCCTGCCAGCCGCACAGAACCGTGCCCACCATGTGCAGGCGGCGCTCCAGAATGGCAGCGGGACGGGTCAGGGCGACAAAGAAGCTGGCGGGAACGGCAACCAGAAGACTGGTGGCAAATACCTGGACTGCCAGGCTGGTTCCGTGGAGGACACCGGCGAGAACAGCGATGCCGACGCACAGCAGGAAGCTGAGAAATGCGTAGAAGCTCTGGAGCTTCTTGGGGGAGGAGGGCTTTTCGTAAACGTCCCAGAAATCCTCCAGCTCGCCCTCACTGCGGAGGAAGCCGGGAGCACCCTGGTAGTAATCCGGAACCTTCACCACGCTGTGGAGCTTAACGGCTTTTCGGAGGGTGTCCATCTGGCCCAGCTCGATGCTGCGCTCCTGATACCGGGCGCACAGGGCCATGGTCATTTCCAGGCTGAAAGCCGCACAGCAGGGAACCCGCAGATCTTGCAGGCAGAACACAGCGTCTACACAGCAGACCACGAAGGTTAAGGCCATCATGGTGTTTACGCTGAATCGGCCGTGGAGCAATTCTGCAAGGCCGTCAATAATCAGGCTGGCACCCAGCAGGGCGGACATGAGCATGGCAAGCACCTGGCTGAAAATCAGCAGGCGCATCCGGTTCTCGGGAACCAGATCCATGGCAAAGAGCACTGTGGCACCGGCGCAGAGGACAACGATGATGAGATTGATAATGATAGAAGCCTGGAGCTTGCCGAGACCCAGCTCAGACAGCTCGTAGTAGCGCTTTTCAGGGCCGGCAACCAGCTTGTGCTTGAGCTCACGCAGATGGGCCCGGGGGTCAAAGACCAGCGGGGGCTGGGTGGGCTCCTCAGCGGCATCTTCTTCGGAATGTTCCGCATCCTGGGGCGGAACATCGTCCAGACGGATGGTTTCTTCCTGAGACACCTCAGAATCGGGAGCTGCTTCTGCTGCTTCCTGGGCCTCTGCCGGGGCGGCAGTGGTGTCTTCGGACAGGGAAGACGTATCCAGGGTGTCGTCGGACTGAAGATGCTCCTCATGGGAAGCGGGCTGTTCGGCCTCCGGGGATTCCACGGTTTCCGGAACAGGTGTCACCGGGGGCACTTCGGCAGCGGCTGTGACCTGATCCACTTCCCCCAGCAGGGCTTCCAGCTCCGGATCCAGAACGCCGTCCTGCTCTTCCAGCGGGGATTCCTCCGGGGCATCGTGGAATTCATTCAGAATATCGTCCAGACTGAAATCCTGGAGATCATCGAGATTTTGATCGGTATGATCCATAGAGTTCCCTCCTTATTTGCCAAGACGCTGACGGACCGCCTCGTAAAGAAGAATAGAGGCAGCTGCAGAGGCGTTGAGAGAGGAGATCTTTCCCTTCATGGGAATGTTCACCATCACGTCGCAATTCTTCCTCACCAGCTGGCTGATACCGTCGCCCTCGTTTCCGATGACAATGGCGGCGGGACCGGAAAGATCCGCCTGGTACATGGGGATGGAGCCTTCGGCAGCTGTGCCAAAGACCCAGACACCCTTTTCCTTGAGTTCCTGGATGGCAGCGGACACGTTGGTCACCCGTGCCACCTTCATATATTCCACAGCACCGGCAGAGGCCTTGGCAACGGTTGCGGTGAGGCCAACACTGCGGCGCTTGGGAATGATAACGCCGTGGGCACCGGCACACTCCGCAGAACGGAGAATGGCACCCAGGTTATGGGGGTCGGACAGTTCATCGCAGACCACAATCAGCGGGGCCTCCCCACGGCTGGCAGCCTCTTCCAGAATGTCGTCAATGGTGTAGTAGACATGGGCGGCAGCCAGGGCAATGACACCCTGATGGGCCCGGGTGGTGGACATGGCATCCAGCTTCCGACGGTCCACGGGGACCACAACCGCACCGGCCTGCTGGGCCTCGGCGGCAAGACGCTGGAGGCTCCGGTCGATGTCGCCGGAGGCGATGAACACCTTATCAATGGTGCGCCCGCTCTTCAGAGCTTCCTGCAGGGCGTTGCGGCCTTCCAGCTGGCCCTCCACCTCTTCAACAGGGGTGCGGTCGGCAAAACGGTCTGCCCGACGGGGGCGGTCCTGACGATTGGGACGACGATTTTCGTTCATATGGTTTCACTCCGTTTATATGTAAAAAATGGGCCTAAAGGCCGAAGTTATCTCGGTAGATACCTATAGACCATACCATTATATCAGATTGCCGCGAAATAAACAATCTTTTTTTGTGTCCCGGGGAAAAACAGGGGCTGCAGCCAAAATCCAGGGAAAAACGCCCCGAAATCCGCCTTTTTCCAGATATTCACAGAAAGTTTACCGGTAGATGGGGAATCGTTCGTTGCGGACGGCGGGAAAATGTGATATGATGGCAGCAATCAAAGTGCCCAAAGGGAGATAGTATCATTATGGATATGAATCAAAAAAATCAAGGCGGCCCCAGCGGCAATAAGCCGGACGGGCAGAAGCCGAAAACAAGTATGTGGACAGCACTGATCATCACCATTGTGCTGGTTCTGCTGTTCAGTTGGATTTTCAACACCGTTGCGAACAGTCAGTATAAGGAGACAAGCTACTCTGATTTCCTGGCTGCAAAAAACAGCGGTCAGTTGGCTGAGGTGGAGATTCGGTACGACCGAATCGTCTACATGACCAAGGAAGAAATGGCGAAGCCTGCCGCAGCGCAGAAGGCCAGCTTTACAGGCCTGCCCAGAGGCGGCGACGGAATGGCCCTGGCAGAGGAGCTCTATAACATGGGTGTCAAGGTGAATCAGGAGATCACCGAGGATAACTCCATGATTATGATGCTCCTTTACTATGTGCTCTCCTTTGCAGTTCTCTTCTTCTTCATGCGGATGCTCACCAGACGGATGAGCGGTGAAGGCATGATGGGCGGCATGGGAAAATCCAAGGCTAAGGTCTATATGGAAAAGCAGACCGGCGTCACCTTTAAGGATGTGGCGGGTCAGGATGAAGCCAAGGAATCCCTGCAGGAGATCATTGATTTCCTGCACAATCCCCAGAAGTACACCGAAATCGGCGCAAAGCTCCCCAAGGGCGCTCTGCTGGTTGGCTCCCCCGGTACCGGCAAGACCCTGCTTGCCAAGGCTGTAGCCGGTGAGGCCAATGTGCCGTTCTTCTCCATCTCCGGTTCCGACTTCGTGGAGATGTTCGTGGGCATGGGCGCAAGCCGTGTCCGTGACCTGTTCCAGCAGGCAGCCAAGGTGGCTCCCTGTATCATCTTCATTGATGAGATTGATGCAGTAGGCCGTTCCCGCGATAACCGCTACGGCTCCAACTCCGAGCAGGAGCAGACCTTGAATCAGCTCCTCAGCGAGATCGACGGCTTCGAGCCCTCCAAGGGCATTGTGTGCCTGGCTGCTACCAACCGTCCCGAGATTCTGGATAAGGCCCTGCTCCGTCCCGGCCGTTTTGACCGCCGAATCATTGTGGACCGTCCCAACCTCCAGGGCCGACTGGACACCCTCAAGGTTCACACCCGGAAGATTAAGCTGTCTGAGGACGTGGATTTGCGGAAAATCGCCCAGGCGACTGCCGGTGCTGTAGGTGCAGACCTGGCAAACCTGGTCAACGAAGCCGCACTGCGGGCCGTTCGTTTGGGCCGGAAGATGGTGAATCAGGAAGACCTGCTGGTCTCCTTTGAAACCGTCATCGCCGGTACGGAAAAGAAGAACACCGTGCTGACCGATATGGAAAAGCGTCTGGTTGCTTATCACGAGGTAGGCCACGCTCTGGTGGCGGCCCTGGAAAAGCACGCCCAGCCGGTTTCCAAGATCACCATTGTGCCCCACACCTCCGGGGCTCTGGGCTATACCATGCAAATGCCCGAGGAGGAGAAGTTCCTGAACACTGCCGAGGAGCTGCGTACCGAACTGCGTACCCTGGTGGGCGGCCGTGCCGCCGAGCAGCTGGTATTTGGTGTGCAGACCACCGGCGCTTCCAACGACCTGCAGCGGGCTACCAGCCTGGCACGGAACATGGTCACCCAGTACGGTATGAGTGAGAGCCTGGGCCTGATGACCACGGCTTCCACCGACAATTCCTATCTGGATGGACAGGCCTATATGGACTGTGCCCAGACCACCGCCGCAGAAGTGGACCATGAAGTGATGACGCTGCTGAACCAGGCTTATGTGGATGCAAAGAAGATTCTTGCAGACCATCGGAGCCTGCTGGATGAAGTGTCCCTGTACCTGCTTGCCAAGGAGACCATCACCGGCGACGAGCTGATGGCCTACGTGAATGCAGACCTCAAGACACCGGAGTTGGAGCAGCCCCAGGAAGCTGAGGAAGCTCAGGAGCAGACCACCGAGGAATAATCCATTCAGTAAAGGGCGCACCTCAAGGTGCGCCCTCAGCGTGTCGAAAAAGCCTTTTCTCCCCGCTGAGGCGACTTTTCAGAACGCTGAAAAGTCGGTGGATTGAACGCGAAAGACACCCCTGATGGGTTTCTTTCACACGATCTTCCTTTCCGTCCACGGGAATGTAACCACTTTTTTGACAGTCTCAGGGCGCACCGCAAGGTGCGCCCTTTTGATTTGTGGATCGGTTTGCGGAAACTTCCGGAAAGGGGTTATCTTACCCCAGGGCCAGGAAGTCCGCCGGGTCCATGGGCATATCCCGATAGGAAACGCTGAAATGGACGTGGGGGCCAAGCACCGATTCCACCAGGGCGGTGGTTCCTACATAGCCGATGGGATCGCCCATGGTCACCTGGTCTCCGGCAGTGACCTTGAGGTCCTCCCGAAGACTGCTGTAGCGGGTTGCATAGCCGCCGTCATGGAGAATGACTACGGTGCTGCCCATGGTATCGTCCTCATAGGTGGTATAGACCTTGCCGTCTGCGGCGGCACAGACCTCTGTGCCCTCCTGGGCGGCGATATCTACGCCGTTGTGGACCCGCCAGTCTCGGGTGGTCTCATTGTAGCTCAGTGCCTCCACACTGAACCCAGCCGCTTCCTCCCCGGCAACCGGGGCCATGGTTTTCAGCACCTGTTTGGCGGGCTCTGTTTCCGGGGCCTGAGAGGGAAGAATCGGGGGCTCCGTGACCATGGCGGGAATATCCCGCGATGGGACAGAGGCCTCCACACTTACCTCCTGGGGTTCGGTCTGCGGGAGGGAAACCTCCTGCGCTTTCGTGTTGTTACGGTAATACAAATAGCCGGAAATCCCGATAGCAGCTGCACACAGGATTAGGGCTATGTAGTAGCCCGTACCGTTGAAGCTGCGACCGTTTTGTTTGTTGTCGCTCATCATTTAAGCACCTCCGAAGCTGAGTATTGACCGGGAATCCAGAAGTTAAACAGGAAAAGGGAGAAATTTTCAGAGGTGCCCCGGAAAATTGTGTCCACAATGAGGATTGACGGGATTTCTTCCCTTGAGTATAATAGAGAAAAATAGATAACGGGTCGCAAAATCCCTGGCGCACCTGGCTGAGAGGATGAAAAATTTGAAAGATTATAATAAAACCTGGCTTGCCATCCTGATGGTGATTCTGGGCAATACGCTTTATTCTCTGACGGTCAAGCTGTTTATCCTGCCCGCAAACCTTATGAGCTGCGGAACCACCGGCATTGCACTGGTGGTCAATCACTTGTTTCGGATTCCGATTCCTGTGTTTATCCTGTGCTTCAATGTGGTGATGCTGTCAGTGGGCTGGGCAGTTCTGGGCCGCCAGTTTGCTATGACTACCATTTTGAGCTCTGTATTCTATCCGGTGGCCCTGGAAGTCCTGAATCGGCTGCTGGGGGATGTGATGCTTACAGACAATGTGATGCTGAATGTACTGTTCGGCGGTATGGGCCTGGGTCTGAGCCTGGGCATTGTGGTCCGGGCCGGTGCTTCCACCGGCGGCATGGACATCCCGCCCTTGATTCTGGAGCACTATTTCCGCATCCCCATCTCCCTTTCGCTGTGGGCCTTTGACTTTATTATCCTGCTGACCCAGACCATATACCATCCTCTGGAAGACCTGCTTTACGGTGTGCTTTTGATTCTGACGATCTCTATGACCCTTAACAAGGTCATGCTTTTGGGTACCAGTAAGACCGAAGTGAAAATCGTCAGCGATTTGGCACCCCAGATTCAGCAGGAGGTCCTTGCCAAGGTAGACCGGGGCGTCACCCTCCTTCACGGAGAAGGCGGCTATCTCCACAACCCTACCGAAGTGATCCTCAGTGTGGTTTCCAACCATGAGCTGCCCAAGCTGGAACAGCTGGCCCGCCAGATTGACCCCGACTGCTTCATGATCATCAGCCGGGTCAGCGAGGTGTGGGGCCGGGGCTTTAGCTACAGCAAGCAGCACCAGCCTGCAAAGGAAAAGAGATAATCCCCAATTGTTTCCGTAAAGAAAAGCAGCACCAAGGTGTTTGACCCTGGTGCTGCTTGTTTTATTCAGAACATGAACGGGCTGCCCCGGTGTAAACCGGAGCAGCCCGTTTTTTATGGTTAGACAGGGATTAGTGCTCGTTGACCTCGCGGACGAAGTCCAGGAATGCAGCCCGGCCTTCCTCGGTGCACTTGTAGACACCGGCGTCCTCAAGAACAGCGGCAAAGACCTTGCCGGTCTCCTGGAGAATGATATCCAGAGCGTTGCCCTCGGAGAAGACGTACTCCTTCTTGAGCTCCTCCACCCAGGGTGCGTGCTTGGCAAGGGTCTCATCAGCGGTGATATCCTTGCCGTCCACAATGGCCTGCGCCAGGTCGGTGAGCTCCTTCTTCAGACGGCTGGGGAGAACGGCCAGGCCCATGACTTCGATAAGGCCGATGTTCTCCTTCTTGATGTGGTGCTTGTCAGCATGGGGATGGAACACGCCCAGAGGATGCTCCTCAGAGGTGATGTTGCAGCGCAGCACCAGGTCCAGCTCGTACAGGTCGCCTCTGCGGCGGGCAATGGGGGTAATGGTGTTGTGGGGTTCTCCGTCGGACTCGGCAATGATGCCGACCTTGGGGTCGGAGTAGCCGCGCCAGATGTTCAGAATCTTCTCAGCCAGGTCAGCCAGACGGACAGGATCCTTGCCGTCCAGACGGATGACGCTCATAGGCCACTTCACGATGCCGGCCTGAATGTCATCAAAGCCCTGGAAGGAGATTTCCTTCTCAATGGGTGCAGTTTCCATGGCGAAGGTGTAGTGACCGCCCTGGAAGTGCTCGTGGCTGAGGATGGAGCCGCCCACGATGGGCAGGTCTGCGTTGGAGCCAACGAAGTAGTGGGGGAACAGGGTCACGAAGTCCAGCAGCTTTTCAAAAGCAGCCCGGTCAATCTTCATGGGAACGTGCTCACCGTTGAAGACGATGCAGTGCTCGTTGTAGTAGACATAGGGGGAGTACTGCAGGAACCAGTCCTTGCCGCCAATCTTGATGGGGATGATTCGGTGGTTTGCACGGGCGGGATGGTTCATCCGGCCTGCATAGCCCTCGTTCTCCCGGCACAGCTGGCACTTGGGATAAGCGGACTGGGGAGCGTTCTTAGCAGCAGCAATGGCCTTGGGGTCCTTCTCAGGCTTGGACAGGTTGATGGTGATATCCATTACGCCGTACTCGCTGGGGTACTTCCAGCGCATATCCTTGGCAATGCGGTAGCGGCGGATGTAGTCGGTGTTGCGGCTGAAATCATAGTACCAGTCGGTAGCCTCTACAGGGGACTGCTCGTACTTCTCCCGGAAGGTACGGATGACCTCTCTGGGCATGGGGGTCAGAGCGCCCATAATCCGCGTGTCAAAGATATCCCGTGCGGTGACATTGTTCTCACACAGGCCCTTTTCGCAGGCGTAATCCAGGATTCCGGCGAGAATCTCTTCCAGATCCTCGGACTGAATCTCATGGGAGGGGGTGTAGTCGTCCATGCGCAGAAGGTCCAGCAGACGGTTGATGAGGACCTGGTGATCCTCAGGCTGGGCCAGACCCTTGTTCATAGCGTAGGACACAAGGGATTCAATACAGGTTTCAATTTTCATAGTATTTCACTCCAATTGTAAATTACAGCAGAGAAATCAGCCCTCGGCGGGAACGGCAGGCACGCCGCCCTGAGGCCGAATGGAAAGAACGTGGCAGGCACCTTCACCCAGCGCAGCATCAATGCCGGCCCGGAAGGTTTCCAGCAGGTCGAAGGGAACGAAGGCCTGAACGGTGCCGGCAAAGCCGCCGCCGTGGACCCGGTAAGCACCCCGGCCCTGGAGATAGTGCTGGCAGAGAGCCAGGCTCACAGCCACGTCCTGATGCTCCTTGTAGCCGGCGGGGATGACATTCTGTAAGTACATCCAGGAGGACTGACCGCTCTCCCGAATCAGGGACAGGAAACGCTCAAAGTCGCCGGAACGAAGGGCCTCTACCTGCTGAGGAACCCGTGCATTGTCCTGATAGAAGTGGACGGCACGGAGAACGGCGCGGTCGCCGCAGGCCTTGCGCAGCTGGGGGATGGCGGCATAGAAGTCTGCCTCGTCGATCTGGGACAGTACTTCCTTGCCGAAGTAAGCGCAGATTTCCTTGAGCTCGCCGGGGATGGCGGCGTACTCGTCGGTGAGGTCAGCGTGGCTGGCCTGGCTGTCAATGATGCACAGAGCATGACCGCAGGCGCTGAAGTCGAAGTCCACAGACTCAATGACGGGATGATCCTTGTCAAAGAAATCGATGGTCACCAGATTGCCCACAGCGGAAGCAGTCTGGTCCATGAGGCCGCAGGGCTTGCCGAAGAACACATTCTCGGCGTACTGACCGATCTGTGCAATTTCAGGCTGGCTGACCCGGCCGTCAAAGAACATATGGTTGAGAATGGTGCCGATGAGCACCTCATAGGCAGCAGAAGAGCTGAGGCCGGAACCGGGGAGAACGGTGGACTCACAGTAGGCATCGAAGCCCTCTACCTTGCATCCCAGCTGGGTGAACCGGGCAGCAACGCCCCGAACCAGAGCGGGGGTGGAGTTGATTTCGTCCTTCTGCGGGGTGAGAATCTTGAGATCCACGGTGCACATGGGATAGCCCTTGGAGAGGATACGGATGGTATCGGTGCCGTTTAAGCGGACCGCAGCCCGGGTATCCAGGTTGACAGCGGCGGCGAGAACACGGCCCCGCTGATGGTCAGTGTGGTTACCACCGATCTCGGTACGACCGGGGGCAGAGAAATAGCGCTCAGGGGTACCGCCGAAAACTGCGGCAAACCCGGAATCCAGGACCTGCTTTTCTGCAGGAGAGAGTAACAGCTGGGTTGCGGACATAGGAATACCTCCTCAAATGATCATTGGCGAATGAATCTGAATTCGCACAACCTTGTACTATATATTATAGCGGATTCCCATTCAAAAAGAAAGAGGGAAAGAATGTACAATTGGAAAAGAATTGTTTAATTTGAAAAACGGCGGTGAAATCCGAAAAATAGTGAGAATATATGGAATGTACCTTCGGAAATGCGTGCCTGCCGGCTTCCGATTCCCTCGGGACCGGAAGCATTTTCCAATCCAGTCCCAATTATTTTTGAAGCAGCAAAAAATAATTGTTGACAAAACCGAATTCTGTGCTATAATACAGAAGTCGACTGAACCGACACAATTTCATATGGGGGTATAGCTCAGCTGGGAGTCCAAAGCTCACGGTTACACACCCCGAAGTTAATTAAATAGTTTATCAAAATGGTCTCAGTTGCATACTCTATTTGGGGGTATAGCTCAGCTGGGAGAGCGCTTGAATGGCATTCAAGAGGTCAGCGGTTCGATCCCGCTTATCTCCACCAAAAAAGTGCGCTGAGCACCATGAAAACAGTCATTTTCGAAAGAAAATGACTGTTTTTCTTTGGGGTACTGCTCAGCCGCCGGAAAGTCGTTTTAGTTGAAATATGACCACATAGAATAGATAATGCTACGGATGAGCTTGCGGGAACCAAGCAAGCTATACCCCCCATAGGTGCATATTTTAATGATTGCAGCATCCTATGGGGGATAAATTTTTATTTTTTTGTAGGGACAAAAGCTTTCAGGCGGATAGATCCAGGTCCAGACCCTGCATGAATTGCTCGTAACTGAAATTAAAAGTGATATTTACCTGATAATTTCTTCCCACATCTACACGCTTGATCAGCTGATTCACGATCATTTTCTTGGCTTCCATGCTGGCGGTGTCATAAAGCTCTGCCCAGGAAACCAGTTTTTCATACTGAGAGTTGATGGAGGCCATGAGTTCCTGGCCGTTATCGATGGATTCCTGCGCTGCCTGTCTGGATTTTTCCAGGGCGGCGCATTCTTTTTCGCTGCTCTCGATCATTTCAGCCAGCATTTCCTTTGAGAAAGCACTTTCCCCTTTAATACTGCTCAGGACTTCAGCTTTCAGAAGATTCAGATTGGCTTCTGCCTTTTGCAGGGAAGCAGTTACCTCTGAGAGGTGCAGCTTTCGTTCTTCCTGGACCTTCCGGAATTTTTCACCCACCAGCTCCTGGCGGGAAATTCCCCGAACCCGATTGAAGACCTGCCGGACAACCTTATCAACGATCCCGTCCAGAATGTGCATGGTGTAGCCGGTCTGGCCGTCGCAGTCTGTCTGCTTTCTGGTCTTGCCATAGCAGACATACCGGATACGAGGAGTGGTGTCGTAGCTGCCGTCGCTGCGCTTCCGATATTTCCCGGAGGTAGTCAGGGAAAGCCGGGAACCGCAGTGGGCGCAGAACACATTGCCGGCAAGAAGGGATTCTCCCCTGGTATTGAGTGGGACGGTCCTTTCCTCTTCGGCGCTGTTGGCCCTGGCCTGACGGATCTCCTGAGCTCGTTCAAACTCCTCCGGGGAGATGATCTGCAGCTCCGGAATCACCTGGGAGCGGCTGTCACCGCTTCTCAGAACGCCGGTGTAGGTCAGATTGGTAATCATGCCCCGGATAGAGGCGTGGTGCCACATTTTACCGGTCCTTGCCCGGTACCCCATATTATTAAGGTATGTAGCGATCCTTTGAGCACCGTAACCCTCTGCCACATACTTGTGGAAGATGATTTTTACAACTGCGGCTTCTTCAGGGATCACCTGCAGATCATAGAGTTCATGCTTCTTTTTATTGAAGCGTCCGCTCTTGACCAGCTCATACCCATAGGGGGCGACACCGCCCTTGAAGTGGCCTTCCTCTACGATCTGTCCCAGACGGGTCCGGGTACGGATGGCGGTTTTCTCACTTTCGCCGTCGGCCTGCCAGAATCGGATATAGTTCAGCAGTTTGTCGGTGTGATTGTCAAACCGCTGTTCTCCTTCCTGTGTACTCCACACACGGATACCGTTGCGCACGAACCACTCTACCACAAAGGGAGTTTCGTCTGCAATTCTGCCGATTCTGTCAAACATGAACACAAGGAGAATATCAAATTTTCCGTTTAAAGCTTCCTCCTTAATGGCCTGAAGCTTGTCACGGGAGGCGGCCCGGATCTTATGGCCGGACACACCTTCTTCCTGTTCCTCGTGTACAATCTGCCAACCCATCTTTTCTGCAAAGCGATGGCAGGCTTTGCGCTGCATGGGAATGTCAGCTTCGTTATTACTGTTGTGGTCTACCTGCTTATCCGTGGATACACGGTAGAGGCAGCAGACTCGATTTTTTACTTCGTTCATATAGCATCCTCACTTTCTTTGCATCAAGTGAGGTGTTTTTTATTTGCATCTTCAATTTTCAAGGTACAATTGGGCTCCTGCCCGGAAGTATTATCACACACCAAAGAGGAATTATCCATAGTGAAATTCGCCAATAAAAGGCTCCTGATTTTATTATAAATATCCGGGGAGGAGGTACTTGAGAAACGCAGAATCACGGGATAACCGTTCACATCCATCTTCATGGAAGTAGAGTCATCAGGAGCAATCTGCATGATTTTTTCCAGCTGCTTCATTTTGTTCTCAATCTCCTTTCAGTAAGGTATCTTTCAGGGAAAAGCGGGGGCGTGGCTGTACACAGTGCATATGCAGAGAAGAACAAGTTCCCTCTGTGGGCGTCCGTTGGACGCCCAAGAGGACTTGTGCTCCGCAGGCCGGGGGGCATTACCCCCGTTCCCCACAGCCTCTGGCTAGCCTGACTTGTCTTTTTGTCTGTCTCAGCTGGTCTTTGACGGCTTCTTCCTGTAAGAGCTTGTCGTGCCATAGCTTCCGGAAATGAACAGCTTTCTCCAGGTAGGGCTGCTTGTAGATCCGGCGGTCTGCTGCCTTCTGACAGTTGTAGGCAATCTGCCCCAGTTTCTTTCGATTGGCCCGGATGATGGAGAGCTTCTGGCTGAGCTGATCTCGACGGGCGATGGTTTCTGCAATGGTGAGAATGGGTTCATTGTAAGTACGCCACTGATCTGTGGTTTCCTTCAGAGCTTCCTGGATACAGGAGATCTGCTTCATCTGCAGGCTAATTACTTCTCGCTCTGTATGGAGCTGCCGGAACTCCTCTTGAGAATCAGGATTGCAGCCGCACCAGCGGAGGAATCGATCCTGACTGCGGCGCTCCTCCGGGGAACTGTTCGGCTCCTGATATTTCTGCCAGCGCTCCAGTAGATTCTCCACCTTGTCCAGTTCCGTCTGCAGATCCCGTTCCAGATAGATTGTCTGTCTGGCAAGGACACGCAGCTCCTGAAATTCTTCCTTGCTGTGGGCTTTGGAGGTAATCAGTGCAGCGGCATCAGCCAGAGCATCTTCTGCCCGGCGATTGTTTTTCTCCCGGCGGTTCTGGATCCATTCGATATATTTCCTCTTTTCAATGAGAAAGTCCTTGGACTGCGCCTCCATAGCAGGGGTCGGAGTCTCCTGTTCCTTCTGTAGAATGGGCATTTCCTCTGCCTGGATTCCCAGAGTTTCCAGCCGGACGGCGTTCCGGTTCTTAGGCCCCAGAACACAGAAGTCCTTGCCTTTGCGAAGCAGGAAGATCTTTTCCTGCTCCAGCTGCTGAACCAGGGAAGGGAAGGAAACACTGGTTTTTGCAGCTTCCCGGATGGCCTCAGCCAGCTCCTGATTACGCTGCTCGTATCGTTCCTGCTTGTGCTGCTCCGCAATGGCATTGTTATCCTTCTCCATGAGCCCATGGTCTCTGGTGTAAGTCAGCAGCCAGTCGTTGTAGTGCTTCCGGAACTCAGGACTGTCCTGGTGTTTTCCGCCGGCACAGGTTTCGGACTTGCGGATGCTGTCGTCCTCATTTTTCATCATCCAGGGCTGAGGGGCTCTTTCTACAGCCCGGACGGAATTGATTGCGATGTGAATATGATCATTTTCCGTGTCCCGGTGGACGGCAATCAGGGCATCATAGCCGGGTAGATTTTCCCGGACAAAGGCCTTGCCTTCCTCCAGAAGATCCTCCATGGTCATGAGAGGCCTGTCCTCTTCGGGATGGGAAATAATATATTGATGCTGCTTCCGGTCTTTCTTCTCCTGATTTTTTCCGAAGGCCAGATTGGTCTGCATACAGGCAGCCCACCAGTTTTCCGGTGGTGCTTCCTGGCCATGAGGATCCAGACAGGCAATGGCATAGTTCTCACGTTCCTGCATCAGACCGTCCTGATCCAGTACAGGCTCGTAGAGCCCGTGTTCCTCCTTGTGCTTGTAAGAGAAATAATCCAGGGCATCGCCGTAGGACATATTTTTAGAAGTGGTGTGTTTAACGATGGCCATGACTGCCCTCCATAATTCTCCTGAATTCCCGTTTCATCTCTTCCCGGTCTTTGATGACGTAGAGAAGTTCATTCCAGCCGTAGAAATCTTCTACCTTAAAATTCGAGGAATTTTTCAGAACATTCCGCAGCAGCTGAATTTCTGTGCTGAGGTTTAGTGAAAGTGTACTGATCTCCTGAAGCATCTGAGCCTGAAACGTTTGGTTACCATAACACTTGATGGATTCAAGAATGTAGGTCTGCTGGGACATACCGGAGTTCCTCAGTGCCTCTGTAAGTGCTTTGTATTCCTCGTCAGACATTCGTACATAGAGCCTGTGGTTTCGCTTTCGCAGGGGCTCCTGCTTTTCAGCCAGTGCTTTCTCTGCTTCCATTTGCCGGAGGCGTTCTCTGATACCCAGCGGCTTTTCTGCCACAGAGGGCAGTTCTTTTACCAAAGGTTCTTCCTTTTTCTCTGCAGGAATCTCAGGAACAGGAATTCCCAGCCAGTTTTCCAGATCCTTGGGAGTGTGCTCCGGCGTGCTGAAGATATGGCCGGTCTGATCTCCTTTCGGCATCATGCCGTACCAGAGCTGATCTTCCTGATAGATGTACCAGCCCAGAGCCAAATCTGCTTTGTGTGCTTCTTCTGGAGTAATCAGCTTTGCCTGATCCCACAGAGGCAGGGGA
>JAHHRT010000020.1 GCA_020025615.1 Oscillospiraceae bacterium
CAGCGCCTTCCTCTCGAATGGCGTTCTGAATGTCGCAGCAGCAACCTGCCAGCTGGGTCTGGATTGCCCGACCTTCGCCCATGACGCTGTTGTTGAGCGCGTAGAAGCCCTGACACAGGCCGTCGCTGATGTTGTTGATCTGGCCGGAGAGGGCATTGAAATGCTGGTTGGACAGGATTTCGTAGGAAACTGCATCCTGACGATTACCGCCGAAACCGCCGCCGCCGAAGCCGCCAAAACCAAACAGGAACAGGACAACCAGCCAAATCAGGCCGTCGCCGCCGCCGAAGCCATTCATGCCGTTGTTGCCATCAACTGCTGCACGAATGTCGGAAAGGGAATAGTTATCCATCATCACTTTACTTCCTTTCTAAAAATTTTTATAGATATCGCCAAAGGCGTTATCTGCGGAACATGGAAAGCATGGACTGGGCCTGTTGCAGAAGGCTGTCACGTTGCTGTGCTGTCATTCGCCCGGACTGCACAAGCTGCTCTACCATCTGGTGAGGGTCACGGCCCGTCAGAGACTGCCGAAACTGCTGGAACTGCTGAATTATAGCCATAGGGTTATTCGGCTGCTGTGGAGCCGCCTGCGGGCTGCTGGGCTGTCTGCTGAGCTGCTGCAACATCGGGTTTGCCATAAATGACCGCCTCCAATCTGCTCAATCTATTTTCGATGTCAGAGTTTGCCTGCTGAGCTTGCGCGGGCTGTGTCTGCTGATACGGTGTAATGCTGTAAGGTGTCAGAGTGGGGTACCCTGCACCGTCGGTCTGGGCTAGCCAGATGATTGGTGCGGTATCATCCAGGAGTAAGCAACGGCTGTTAGGGGCCATCCTGAACGCTCTGGCGCCCGGCTCGCCGTGAACTTGAATAATGTCATAACTTTGGGGGGCCTGAATTTGTGGCTGCTGTAAGGCTGCCAGACGGGCTGAGTAGGGGTCCATATATCCGTTGGGGTATGTCTGCATTCCAGATGTAGGGTACTGATTTCCAAACATAGAAGCACCGCCTTTCTTTGCCCCTATAGTACAAAAAATCCCGGCCACCTACAATCAAGTAGATGGCCGGGATTCGGCTTGTTTTTGTTCACTTAATGTGCCGGAACAGACGGGCCTGGGATTTGTATACGATGGCCTTCACCCGCTGGGTGCTGAGGTCGAACTCCTCCGCCAAAGGTTCAAAACAGATCCCATCCAACAGCCGGCGCTTCAGAATGGCCCGGTCTCGCTCGGAGAAAATCCACTGGTCGATCAGCTCCTCCCACTGCGCCCGGGAAAGGTCGTAGTCGTCCACCGGCCTCACCTCTTTTTCTTTCGCTTCGGAATTTTAACCTTACCGGTCCCGTGGCAGATGTTGCACCGCATTTCTCCGGAGCCCACCTTCTTTTTACGGATCTTGACTGTCTGCTTCGCCATTGAAAATATCACCGTCATTTCCGATAAAGTTATTATAGCCGTCGTCGTTCTCCTGGGTGATCTTGATGTCCTCGAACTAAGATTCGTAGTAGATCCACGCGCAGTTGGAACCGACCAGCAGAACGATCAGCAGGAGAATGACCACCCACAGCCGCTTCTGGGTCCGCTCAGCCCGGGCCATATCAGACTCATGCACGATATAGGGCACAGTCTGCGGTGCCCGGTGAGCCTTGCAATCTTCGCAATTTACACCCATAGATTTACCTCCCGAAAAGATATTTGATGCACACACCCACGACGGGGATCGCAATCGTGGTAAGAATGCCGATGAGAATATCCAGCTTCGTGTTCCCCTTCGCAACCGTCAGCTCCAGCTGGTGGTGCTTATCTTCGGACAGACCCGAAATCTCGTCGCAGTCCTCGATTTTACGGTATCGGGCGTCGTTCCGGTCGTCGAAATGCTGATCCCAGAAAATCACCTCATCTTGAGGAATATCACGCATTAGGCCGCCTCCTTTTTCTTTTCAATCTGGGTGCCGAAGTAGAAGGCGGTCACCATCATGTAGATGGTAACAAAGTCCTTAGACGCCACCAGAGTCTTGCAGGCCAGGTAGCAGAAGACCCCGGTGAGCATGAGGGTCATCAGGCTTTTGATTTTCAGAAGATTTACCAGCGCTTTTTCCAGCTCTTTCATATAGGTACCTCCGTAGATATTGGTATACTTATCTTACCCCCGCCGGGCGGGGTTGTCAAATAAAAATCCTTACCGGCGGTCCCATCTGCCCTTCACGGGGCGGTCGTCGATATGCACGCCCCAGGGGTAGACTCCCAGGCCGCCGGAGTCGCCCAGCAGCCGGTCACAGAAGTTATACAGATCCTGGTGGTTTACCCCGTCCAGGTGAAAGTCCATGGCCATGCCGTACATATGCTTAGAGGTGGCTGCCCCGCTTTCGTGGGCGTTCCACTGGGGACACCGCAGACCGGAGTGAGGCTGAATCCTCCTCTGAAAGTGCTCCCCGATCTGCTCCAGCAGATCAAGGGTTTTCTTGTGAGGCTCAGCGGGCCAGCCGTCGCAGAACTGCCCGCCGCACCGGCACTTAAAGTCATCGATGCTCACCCACTTGTAGCCGCTGGGATTCCGGGGAGGCTCCGCGGGCTTCGAAGCGACCTGGGGCGGCTCATTGGCGCCAACGACTTCCCGAAGGGCCTTCTCCGTTGCGGGGCCCCAGGTGCCATCCGTTGCCAGCATAGCGCCGCCGGGGCGCTTCTGGTGGGCTAGTTGGAAGTTGTAGATGGCCTGCCGGGTTGCAGGCCCACCGATTCCCTCGATAGAGGGGGTTCCGTCCTTCCTCATGAGCTTGTAATACCCCAGAGCATAAAGATGGGCCTGCTGCTGGGAAATGTTCATCATTTCTTATCGCCTCCGATGATTTCATTTGCCTGTTCCTGGGTCAGTACGTTCATCGTTACAGCCACCTGAACCATCTGAGCTGTCCATATGTTGTGGTCGTACCAAGACTTGATGTTTTCAAAATTAAGCATTTCCAAACACCTCCGTGTGTCCCACGACCATGGCTAGGTATGCAAGCTGTCCTTTCAGCGTTTCCACCTCAGACGGCTTGTTTCTCTCTTCCAGCTCCTGGGGGGTGTAAGCGATATAGCGCTGTACGTCTTCGTATTCGTCCCAGGCGTCCTGGGCCTCCTGCCCAGGGACGTCAACAACACGAACTACTTCACGGCCAAATTCAGTACCGTTCTTATAGAAAATCTTGGGTTTTCCATGTTCATCTATTGCAACATCACGATGCCACTGCTCCTTAATTGCAGGAACAGCATCATGATGAGCAATAAACAACTGATCAAAAATAAGATAGCCCTTTTCCAGATCAGGATTCTTGATTTCCTGTCCATTCTCGTTGATAATTCTCATGCTATTCTCTCCCAAATGTAGTATGCCTTGTAAGGCGACATATTGTTATGCGCCTTGCCTCCTCCGATTGACTTGAAAGTTGGTGAAACTCTGCTCCACCCTTTGGCAGTCTCAGCGTCCTGAAAATGGTAGCCATGAGATTCCTGCCAGCGCAGGCAGTACATTTCTGTACTGATACTGGGGGTATGCGAAGGAATCTCATCAACTTTTAAGGTGTGTGTTGATTCGCCACCAGTGCTTCCTACAGGATACTTGCTGGATGCACCTAGGATAAAGATACCCTCTTGTCTTTCCCACGTGCCACCAAAGCGTTCGGCGGGGGATGTAGGATTTTTAGAAATCCACAAGGAACCGACAGGATGATTTTCATCAAGGTTCCATTTATTTGGGACTATATTACCAGAAGCGTCTGGGGCATATCCTGCAAACTTCCGGACAGTTCCGAGAACGTCAAGGAGGCTCTTTGCCAGCTTCTCCTTCGTAACGGAGCCGTCGGGGAGCGCGCCGGAGGCGGTCTGATCGATCTGGCTTTTAAGCAAATTCAGCAGATCGGTAAACTGGGCCTGGATGACCTCGGTGGGAATCTTTTCAGAGTAAGTCACAAGGCCGCAGACAGCAGGGTCCAACCGTTCATCCGTGATGTCCGCGGAGGTGATCTTCAGGGCACCGGCGTTCACCCTGACCTGAGCTAGAGAGATCTGCCGGGTGGTGGAGTTGTTTGTAAGGGCGGGGGGCTGGGGATTGCTGGAGTTTGCGCCCTTCAGTATCATCAAATACGGGTGCTGGGTGTAATCAGCGGTTTCCCAGCTTACCACCACCCGATCAATCCGAGAAAGTGTACCATCAGCTGCGCTAATGGCAAGCTCGGCAGGAGCTCCAGTTGATTTCATAGCGTCCACCCACCAGGCGCAGCCGTTGCCTTCTCCATTTGCAATCCAGCCGTATCCGTCAGAAATCCGCACGGCCATCTGGTTCTGCTTTGCAGTTACTGCCGCAGAGTCTGCCAGAGAGAAAACGCCGGAGGTTCTTCCGTGCAGGAACTTCATGAGCTGCTCTGCTCCAACGAACTCGTCCCGGTTGTTGGGATAGTTTTTAATCTCAATCATTGAGTATCAATCCTCCAATTGATTTTAGGGTGGGCGTGCCGAGGATGATCTCGGTGCGCGGTCCTGTCTTATCCATGATATACTTCACTCCGGAAACCCGGGCAGTGAACGAGACGCCGAAGCGAATGGAGACACAGGCGACAACATCCCCGATATTGTATTTATCCCCCAGCTCTTCAGGCTCGATCACAACAGAAAAATTCAGCCGGTGGATATTTCGGGCCAGCTCCAGAGCGGCTTCGGACTTCGCCCGCTGCCGAACGGCGTCGGCGGATTCATCATAGCCCTGAATGATTCTCCGCGTGGACCAGATCTCTCTCCGGTCGTCTCCGGTAGCAGATCCGACGGAGATAATTTCCGTGTGGTCATCTTTAAACTCGGTCGTGATATAGGCGACATTTTTCCAGTCGCTCACGTCGTCGTTTATAATCAGACTCCTTGCAGTTCCCTGTTCATCCGAAAAGACCACGGCGTGAATCCCTTCGGTGCGATCTACCCCTTGATAGATCTCATAGACGATCTCGTTCTTCTCGTCATCCCAAACCGCGCGGCGACCCAGCCCGGCCTCGTGAAGAGCAGAAGACGTTTGGCGCTGCAGCTGTCCTTCCGCCATTATAGCACCCTCTGCGGTCTCGGGCAAGCCCTTTATCGGCGCCGTTCGAATGCCTGTCAGCCCCCGGAGATTGTTGTTTATCGCCCGATACACGTCGGCTTCCACATTGTTGACGGGTACCTTCTTCAGAAGCGCCCGCCGGTCCAGCTTCTGCTCAGCAGTGTAGCCATAGGCGATGATTTGATTGTTTTCGGTGTCGGTCTTCACGTTCTGGATGATGTATACGAACTTCGTTTCAGTGTCATACACCGTACATTCGTTGTTCAGGGCCTGAATGTTGTAATCGGTGATCGGGACATAAATAACAAGTTTACCGACCCGATCGTAATACCCAGACAGCATGACGCTGACCGCGTGGCTTATCTCGTACCGGGTGTGAAAGTCTTTAGGATAGATTTCCAGGCTCACACAGTCACCCCCACAATTTCAGTGGAGAAGTCAATCGCCACTTTTAGGCTATTCAGACCGGACTCTGCTTCGGGTTTCAGAACGTTGTCCCCCACATCCAGTCGGAAAAGGTTACTTGTCAGGGCAAGAGCGCCTCGACACTCGCCGTCCACAGAGGACTCAACATAGGTGCGCTCGTGGGTGATCCGCACCTCTAGGCGCTCCCCAGCGGCAAGTGTCTTTTTAATCAGCAGGAACTTTCCGGATTTTGCATCGGTGATTTTGGGGTTGGTCACCCCGTCCAGGGCGGTGAAGGTGACGCTAAACGGGACCGGAACCTGGCCTCTGTTGTTGATGTTGATAAACTGTTTTCGGACTACCTCGCCAAACCTGTAGGGCTTCGATACGTTCCACGGGAATTTGAACCGAGGGGTCACACCTGAAAGAGTTTCAGAAACGGAATCGTCTTTCTTCCAGTAGGGGTAAGGTGCGAGGACCGAAAACTGAAAGTTCGCAAAGGTTGAGGCCGCGGAGACCGCCGGCGTGGCCGTGGGGCGCACGTCCAGATAGAGGTCATTAGCGTACAGCCGCCCGGGAATGTCCGGGCGGATCACGGATATTAGTTTATCCTTGTTCTCCGCTTGGAAATCGCCCATTAGGATTCCGGAAATGCTGACTGGCCGGGGTTGCACATTGCAGGACTGCACAGTGCCACCCGTCTGGTTGATCCCCTGCGCCTGCTCAATGCTTACGGATACACTGTCAATACCACGGGGCTTGTTAATAAGGTACCCGTGGTCATGGTCAAACACGAGGGTGTTTCCGTTCTGATTCACGTATTTAAAAGTTTTAGATAGATTCGAATAGCTCACAGCGTCCACACCGCCTGTTCAAAATAGGATTCTGTAGCAGCCGCCAGTTCTGCCGGGGTCTGCGGAACCGTCTGGATATACTGGTTGATAATAATGTTCCGGCTATTATCAGTGTTTCCGCCTCTCCATTCTGCAGCCTCCCTGGCCGTCAGCACGGCCTCACCTGCATGTAGGGTGGCCGGGTAGCCGTTATACGGAACTATGTCCAAACCGCCCGCACGGGTCGAGCCTCCACCCGGGCCCCTCAAATTGTTGTCAGCGTCGTTCCCGATGCTGAAAGCCCTGGAGTTTACATCGCTGCGCTTAGACTCCATACCGTCAATAAACGATTGAATCACGCTCCGTCCGGTTCCGTAAAAATCATGATCTTTCAGCTTGAGATTGGCGTCACTGCCAATTCTATGGGCCATAGAGTTTGCGGCGGGTTGTTTGGCTTCCATACCAGAGATAAAATCCGAAATGACACCCTCACCGGCCCCGTCAAACCCCGCGGTTTCTACGGCTGTAACGATTGCCTCGTTAGTTCGATCCACCACGGCGCGACCCGCGGCTTCCATGGAGGTATCATTATCCATCTGCTGGGAGATGATGGTGGCCGGATTTTCAACGTCAGAGGGGATCATTCCCAGCGACACCAGAAAAGCCTCAACGGCGGCGTTACCGCCCCGGCTGTAAGCCTCGTTCAATTTCGTCAGGCCCTCGTCAGCACCCTGGTTGGCCTTCGCCAGCATCGAAACAACGCCAGCGTACATCTGGGGGCCACCGGCGGCAAAAAGCTCGGCAAGCTGCGGAGGCAGCGCACCAGCCAGGCTTGCAAGGTTTGTAGAAAAGTCTTCCACGGCCTTGATGTTGGCCTCCAAATTTGCCACCGCCTGAGAGTAAGACACCTCGGATTTTGTAGAAATCCGGTCGAACATGTTTGTTGCTGCGTCGGTGTAGGTTTTCAGCCTGCCGGAGGCCTCCTCCGCGGATAGCCCGGTATCGCCTAGCTGGACACTCACGCCCCCGGCGGTAGCGATGATTGGCTCCATTGCTTCTTCCAAATCCGTGGAGGCCGCCGCAGCTTCTTCGGCGGCTCCGGCGGTACCAGAAAAGCGCTGCTCCGCGACTTCCAGCAGGTCGTTCAACTCGCTCTGGGCGCCCTTTGCGGAAAAGAGACCACCAAACTGGAAAATCGCATCAATGGGGTGCTCCTCAAAGTAGTGGATCACCCGGCCCAGGTCTTCAAAGGCTCCTGTAGCCTCGTCAATACTGCCAGTGCTAATCTTTGCCTCGATAGTGCTTACCCAGTCTCGGTAAAGGTCCCTCTGGGACTTTGTTCCGTCGATCAGGTCGTCAAGGGCTTCCACCAGTTCCTTAATAGAATCGTGAAAGCCCATGCTGGCGTATTGGGCCTCCTCCTTCATGGAGTTTTTTAGGCCCTGCACGGCTTCGCCAGCACCAGCGGTGGCCTCCTGCACCGCCAGGAAAGAATCACGGGCAGCCATCACGCTGCCAGAGGTCTCTTCAAAAGTGTGGGCTGCGTCCTCATAGGTGCCCATGAGGGTTCGGGTGATAAGCTCAACGCGCTCCTCCTGAGTCTTACAGTCGGCAAGCATGGTGTTAAACTCGTCCTCACCCACCGTACCGGCCCAGTTTAGAGCATCGGCCAGTGTACCCGTTACCTGTCCCACCCGGGCGGTTTCATTGGATGACTCGATCAGGGATTCGATAGGAAGCGAATCTCCGAATTTGCCAACTACACCGGTTGCAATGGTGGTCCAATCGGCCACGTCCTGGGTATTTCGGGCTAACTGGGCCAACAGCTGGGACGCCTCGGTGGCCCGATCGACGTCTCCGGTGATTCTATAGAGCCCCTCATAAGCCATCTTCGCTGTGTCAGCGGAAAACCCGGCGGCATCAAAAGCGGCGTTAAGTTTACCCTGAGATACCCGGTACTCTTCGGTCGCTTCGTCCAGATGCCAGATATAGTCGGCGACGTCGAGGGCGACGTCACCCAGCTTAGAAAGGGCACCGGTAAAAAGGTCAGCCTTTACAAAGGCTTCGAACATAGCTTTGCTGTTGTTCTTAGTGCCGTTCCTCAGCCCCTCTGTCTGCTTGGCGGTTTCCTTGGCGGTGTCACCTACATTCCCCAGGGAGTCTTCGGTTTTATCTGCGGCTCTGCCGGCGCCTTCCATAGAGGACTCCAGATCGCTCGCCTTTTCCTCTGCATCCCTGACCGATCTCTCATATTTGCTGGTGTCGATTCCCAGCTCGGCCATAAGCCTGAACAAATTCACGTCGTCTCACCTCGCAGTTTTCCGGTAATTCTTGCAATGGTCTCCTCGCCGGTTTCATCCTGCTTCGGCCCAGCCTCAGAAATAAGGTCGCTAAACCGGACCGCCTGGACAGATCCGTGTTGGACCAGACCATGCTGCAGATAATATAGCGCATCGGTAACATAAACCCGGTATGTCTCCTCCTTACTCAGCTTTTCAGCATAGGCGGAGACATACCGGGCAAAAGTGTCTAGTCTGCGGGGGCCTCGGTAGGATCCGGCGCAGAGGTAGAGGCAGTCTCGACCGCGTCTCGATGCGCTAAAGCGAAAAAACAGAGGAACAGGGGGTCGTTCATGAGCTCGGTGCAGCCGGTGAAGATGTCATCCATCGTCAGCTTGCCCTTCAGACTCTCGGGAGAAACTCCGCGTTTAACCGCTTCAATCTCCAGAAACTCCCGCTCATTGCGCTTAGCCATCTTGAAGGCTGCAGCGGCCCGGGCCATTCTGGACTTGGGCAGGTTGTTGAAGAAATCCAGGGTCTCCCCGTCTTCTGCCATCCGGGTGATGGGACCCATCAGATCCGCGAAGGCCTCGAAGGCCCGCTCGCCCTTCAGCTGGGCCAGCTTCTTGACTCTGTCCATCAGACCTTGGCGCCTCCCATCTCGGTGCCCTTGGCGATGTAGACCTCGTAGGGCACCACGTCCTGCTTATCCATCGAAAAATGACCGGTGAACTCGAAAGAGGACTTACCCTTGTTCTTGTTTTCGGTCTGGATGGAGAAGCCGCCGGTGGACAGAGCGTTCATGATGTGAATGGCAATCATGCCACCCTTGCCATAGTCACAGACCAGCCACAGGTCCTTGAAGTCTTCGGGCTTTAGGTGCAGCCGGGGAGTCACCTTCTGGCCGGAAACGTCAGCCGCTGCGGCCAGCTGAGCGGCCAGTTTGGCGGACAGGGAAGTGAAGGTACCGGAAAGCTTGACGGCGACGGTGTCAATATCCTTCAGCTCCTTCATGTCAGGGGGACAGTTGTCGATACCTTCAGCATGGTCGATAAAGGAAGGAACAGCAGAGAAATTGCTGCCGCCGGAAGTCGCACCCAGGATGTTCTCGTCTGCCACGTTAGTGGCTCCGCTCAGGGGCGTGGGGGTGAACTTGTCACAAAGGATACCGGCGCCCAGGGGCAGGGACTCAAAGGTGTCCTTTTTAATCTTTTCAAAAAACATATTTTAGCTCCTTTCAAATAAAGGTCGTAACCTCAAAGTTGAGAATGACCACCGTGGCCTTAATTTCCGGGGTAGGCTGGGGCTGAGCCCAGGGGGTTCCCTTGTAAAGTATGATAAACTTACCGGGGCCCGAGTCCAGCTGGATCCCTTCGCCCACAGCTTCGCTGATCTGGTCCACCACGCCGTAGATCCGAGCAGCGGAGAAGTCAGGACCGGGATAGTCCCATACCCTGACCTGCATGAGGGCCCCGAAGGAATCCCAGGGAGTGGTCACCGGGGTGAAAGTCAGATAAGGAAAAACCGCGTCCTCCGGGACGCGGTTCTCGTCATAAGCAGGGATCCCGAACCCGCTCAAAAACTTGTTGATAGCTTTAGCCGCTTCGGTCATTTCGGGAGATCCCACCTTTCTGCTGTCGCCTGACCAAACTGGAAACCCGCCCCGTCCGGGGTCTCGCTGTCCTTGACGTTGGAGGTTACCCGGTAGGTCAGGCCGTCCTTTGCCCGGCGAAAAACGTCGTGGAACTCCAGGTCCAGGCCTTTGGAGAAGGTCACGGTATAAACTTCCGTGACTCCTTCCTTCTGAGCCACACGCGCCTGCAGGCTGCTGTCTTTGATGACGGCCGCCATAAACTCGGGACCAGGCTCCCAGGTCGTTGTGAAGCCTCCCAGGCCGTCAGGCGTCCGCTTCTTCTCAATCAGCTGACACTGTTCATAGAAATTTTCAAACAACATCATATCACAGTTTCCTCCAGCGGTTGAGTTTAGAACGGAATACCGGCTGCCAGGTGATAGGTACGCCGTTCTTGTCGGTGGCCTTGCTGTAGCTGTAGCCGCCGAAGCTCTCGGACGTTCTATCGTCGGCCGGGTGTTTGCTTACCCAGGCGGAGATCTCCTCGGAGAGGGCCACCACGGCCCTGGGAATGGCCGCGGGGATGATCACGCCGGTGAAGGTCTCGTCCTGCAGACCGGTGGCTGGATTTTTGTGAAGCCCGTCGTTGAAGATGGACCCCTCAATCCAGAAATACTGGCCCGGCTGCAGCTGCGGGAGGCTAAGGGTGCCGGAGGAAATCTGGAATGTTCCGGAAAGGCCGGTACCCTGCACCTCAAAACGGTTATGCAAATTTAACAGAATTTCCTCCAGCATCCGGGATCACCTCTTACGCGCCAACGCCGCCGGGGGTGATGGTACCCTTGACGATACCGTCAGCCCGTTCGGGGAACATCTCAATGCCGAAGATCATGATGTCCTCACAGGTCAGGCGGGTGTAGTCGGACTGTTCATGCAGGCCGATGAGGCCCAGCTGGTCGGCGGTGAACTGGAAAGCCTCGCCCAGATCTGCGCCGTTGACGGGCACATAGTACAGGACGATGTTGTCCTTGGCGGTGCCGTAGACCTCGCCCTGGGGAATATCGGACAGAGTGATGACGGTGCCCATACCCAGGAAGTCCTCAATATAACGCATACCGAAGGCAGTCTGAGTGGAGATCTGAGCCTCGCCCAGATAGGTGGCGACATCCAGAGGGTTGACGAAGTACACAGACTCGATGGTGGTGTCCTCGTACTTGATCTGCAGCTGGCCCCACACATTGGCGATGGCGGTCTGCAGGTTGGTGCCGGTGGCCTTGCCCTTGCCAGCCTTCACAGCGTTGACGAAGGAAGTCCGGACGATCTTCTGGGCATCCTTCAGCATGGCGTCGGTGGTGTCGTTGACTGCCTGCTTAAAGCCCTTTTTCATGATGGCCTCAGCAGAAGCAGCCTTGCGGTACTTGTTCAGGGTGATCTCCTTGTATTCGACCTTCTCGAAGTCATACTTGGACAGGGGGATGACGTCACCCTCAGCGACAGCGCCGGACACCAGGGTGCCCTTTGCCTTATAACGGACCAGCTTGGTGCCGGCCTGCATGGGCAGCTTACGGGTAACACCCAGGCACTCGGTCAGCTTCCGCAGGTCGTCCTGAAAGCGATTGACAAAGTCAATCTCGCGGACCCGTGCATTGACCAGCACGGTATCGGTAATCAGATTGTTTTCTGCAGCCATAAAAATGCTCCTTTACTGAAAAACGTCGATGTTCTCAGCGATAGCCTGCTGCCGCTCGGTGGCGTCCTTAATGGCCATGATCTCCTCGCGGGTTCGCTTACCGCCGGTGTTCTTGGGAGGCTGGTCGACGGTGACGCCCTTGGCGCCCTTTTCGGGAATGTAGTCCTTCAGGGAGGACTTCAGACCCTCCACGTACTTGTCCGCGTCCTTGATAGCGCCGGACTCATCCAGCTCCAGCTTGTCGATCTCCTCCCGGTTGGCCTTCACCAGCAGGTCGAGGTACTGAGAGCCGACACCGGCAGTCTCCGCAGCCTTCCGGTAGGCGCTGGATTTAGCTGCACGGGTGTCGCGGGCCTGATTCTCTGCGACCAGATCCTCATATTTTTTCTTGTAGTCTTCGTCGGGCTGCTTCTGCTTCAGGTCGTTCAATTCCTTCTGAACGTCTGTCAGCTTGTCAGCGTCGGCCTTGTAGGTGTCGCGGTCCTTTTTCAGAGCTTCGGTCACCGCGGTGTGCTCCTCCATGATCGTCTCCACCTTGTCGTCCTCAATACCCAGGGCCTTGAGGAATTTTCTGGAAAATGCCATGACAAATCTCCTTTACTTCGGGCGGCAGTGCTTCGCCGCTTAGATTTTTCGATGTTGCCCAGTGCTTCGGGCTTCCTTGACATTATAGCACACCTGGAACTGCCATTCTGTGCCATCTTTTTGCTGCAGACAGAACAAGGGAACAAGGGAACAGCGTTTTTCTATAACTACTATATAAGCCTATAATATACACTATATCAGTCCTATTTTACCCTTTTATAATATCATTGTTCCATCTGTTCCTTTGTTCCTTATAGTAGTGTAGACAGTAAAACGGTATAGCAAAAAGGACATTTTGGGGTATTTTCGGAACTTTTAGAGCCTTAACAAGTGGAACAAGGCGGAACGTGTTTACATTTTGTTCATTTTCTTGTTCCAGGTAAAATTGTTTTAAGTGGAACGAAAAGCAGAAAAAGTGGAACAGGGCCCTCTGGCCCTGTTCCACCTAAAATAATTTTATCCCTTTTCCAGCTCGTCCTCCAGGATCTGCTTCAACTTGTCCACGTGGTTCTCTACCGCGGGGCGGAGGAAGGGGCGGGCCGTTACATAGCCATGACCCTTGCCTGACCCCTTCGGCGCGTCGAACTGTTCCCAGTCGGGCGGGGCTTCGAAATAGGGACCGGTGCCCAGCTCCACATAGGGGGCGTACTTCACGTCACTACCGATGATGACCGTCTGGTCAGCTTCGTTTACCTCGTGGGCAATGGATCCCCTAAGGGTACCACCCTGATACCCATCCTTTCCAGTAGATTCCACAGTACCCACAGGGCAGAGTTTGGCCGCCCATCCTTCGATACTCATACCCCAGATCTCCAGGGCTCGGGAAATTGCGTCCCGGAGTTCGTCCAGCACTCTGTCGGTGTTGTTTTCAAAGTCGATTTTCAGGGCCATCAGTACAGCATCTCGCTTTCGGGCGGCTCGATCTCCTTACCGGACCGAAGGGCCTCCTCTGCCGCTTTTACGATCTCCGCATCTTCCGCTGTCGTCTTTTTCATTTTGTAATAGCCTCCGTAGCTTCCTCCACGAGTGCCACCGCGTTGGGGAACACCCGGCGTAGCTGGGCCGGGGACGCGGGATTTGCCGCCGCGCCGTCGCAGACCTCAGCATATCCAGCAGCACCGCTGGGGCACCCTCTTGGGCTTTTCCACAGTTTTCACAGGTTTTCCACAGCCTTGGCCCTCAGCCACTGCTGATAGGTCATGTCCTTGATGGGCTTGCCGGCGATATTGTCCCGGCGCTGGACTCCGTCTTCGTCTGTGTCCGGGTAGTCCACGGCCACGCCAACAATCCTACACCTGCAACCGTAGACCAACGCAGGGAGGGCGCGGGGGTCTCCAGGGTATCGGATCTTGTGACCGTCTACCTCAAAGGGCTTGTCGATGTCCACCTGCTGGCCGTCCAGCTTCCGGTGGGCTCGTCTGGTGTGACCGTCCAGGGTCGCCAGCCATTCCTTCTTAGTGCGGATCCCCTTCTTCTCCGCCCGGACCAGCCCCTCCTGCCTGCCGGCGTTCTGGGCGCCGGTCATAGCGGTGCGGGCATTATTCAGGGCAAAGTTCCGGTTCATGTCGGTGACCTTCTGCAGGCGCTTGGCTATACTGCTCAGATCCTCGCCCTGGATGATTCCCTGGGTTATCTGCTGGGTGATTTTGGTCTTGTTCCATTGCCGATCCTTCGGGACGTCTACCTTTTTCCGGGGCAGCAGGTTGGGCTGCTTCTTCAGCAGCCGGGCCACGGTGTTGGCGTCGTAGAGCTCAAAGCCGAAGTCTACCCCGGTGCTGTGTTCCAGGTTGTACGCCTGCCAATTGGCATTGTTGGCGAAGACTCCGGCCACCTGGCCGTTGGTGATCTGCTGGGCTACCTTGTCAGCATTGACCAGGGTGCTGGTGATCTGAGCCAGCTTGGCCTTCCACTGGTTGCCCTGGAAGATCTGCCCCCGCTGCCAGGCCCGGTACTGTTCCTGGGTGATCTTCCCGTCCTGCAGTTCCTTCCGCTTCACCTCGTCCCGTTTCTGGTACTTGCTGGTGAACTCCTCTAGCTTCCGGGAAAGGTCTTTCTGTGCCTCGGCGTAGACCCTCCGGACCCGGCGCTCCAGGGCTGCCAGGTCCTTGTCGGTCTGCCTGTGCGCTAAATCATGCGCCAGATCCATGGTGTCACCTCTTCTATCTATTGTCAGCCTCTATGCAGACCAATCCTGTAAAAATGCCGACCACCAGCACCGCAGCGATAATCCCAATGATGCAATCAAACATTTCTTACCGCCTCCCGGATTTCCTCTTTTTCCTTTTCGCTCAGATTCATGTACCGAGACAGGATGGCTTCCAGATCCTCACCCCGGCTCATGCGAATTTTGACAGCCATAATCATTATGCGCATATTCTTGACCATCATAAAGCACCTCCCATAATGTCAGCCACAGCAACGACAAGTTCATCAATGGTGTTCTCGGCATTGGTCAGTCGGCCCTCTCCGTCTTCGGGCAGGAAGTCCAGACCGTGAGTGTTTGCGATTTCTTCCAGTTCCCGAACCTGCTCAGGAGTGACAGAAAGAGGAAGAGCATCAATCCATTTCCGAGCATCGGCCTTTGTGAAAGGAGAGCCGTTTGTCATTTTATTTTTCAGAAGTTCATAAGTCACAATTATTCCTCCTCAGATTTGTGTAACAGCGTGATTTTCCAATGTATCCAGTCTGCTTAGGATGCCGGAAACAACGTGGACGGGATCTTCTGCACCCTGGACGGTGGTGTTTCCGGTGTCACCGTACAGGTTATTCTCTCCCGACAGGCCCAGAGGAGAGCCGGAGATGGTGACGGGTACCTCTTGTGGTTCCGTATCAACTGCAAATTCGGCGCTAATGCTATTAAGGTATTTAACTGCCGCCGTTTTATATGTTTCCACTTGCCCCGATATAGCCCCATTTGCAACAAGATTTGCTACCGTTATCAGAATGTCAGCTACTACCCCTTCTTGATCGGGTTTGTAAATTCCCTGGTTGGTCGCGAAGTAGCCATTTCCGGGTTTGAGTGCCATTGCGGTAGACTGTGCAGGGTTTTTGGTCTTAATTTCTGGGTTAAAAATGTAAAACCTAGCAACGTCTGCACCGATGTTGTTCCCTAGCTTAAACAACTCGTTACTGACAATCGTCTTAATAATAGACAGAGTTCTATCACGCCAATTCAGTTCACCACCCACCACAAGGTTTGGGAGTGTTGCGGTGAAGGCTTTGCCATGGTAGGGCTCATACGGTCCGCTGGCAATGGAGAATTGTAGCTCACTGATTGTGACAATCGTTTTTGGGCCAGTCACAAGTCTGGGCTTTGATGCAAGTTCCTCTTTTGTGAAAATAGCAGTTTCTCCAAATTTTACAACTCGCCCATTGACTAATATTCCCCACCACTTGGAATCAGGGTTGGAAGATTTACCATTAAAAAAGATGCTAACCCCGGCAGGAAGCCCTCCTAAAAGCTCATAAAGGGTTTCTTTAAAGTAAACAGCGCCTGACTGTCCTGCATTTGTAGTGTCTGCGGTCAGCGTTCCATTGTGATTATTCGTGAGATTTCCATACGAATCAGAATTGTTTGAAACTATCTCGATATTAAGCAAATTTTTCCCGCACTGAGTCAGTGTTACCCCATCCCAGGGCTTGAAAGGCCGCACGTTGTCGGGGCTGGGATCTCCTGTACCTTCCTGCTGTACCGCCAATTCGCTGACAACGTGAAGGGGGTAGCCCTCTACCGGGTAGCAGGTTGCGACGGGGCCAGTCACCTCAAAAGGTTGGCACAGATTATCATATAGTTTTAGACTGGACTGTGTCTTTTTGTCGGTAATCTGTGTATCATCGATAATGGTTTGTGCGTCAAGAGCGGCCTGAGCGGCCTTGTCAGCCTCTGTCTTCGCTGATTCAGCAGACTTCCGGGCATTGGTTTCGGCTGTCTGAGCTGAGGTGGATGCCTGCACGGTGGCTTCTCTGGCTACTTCTGCTGCTCTCTGTGCGGCTTCGGCAGCTGTCTTTGAGGTCTGAGCTGCACCGGCAGACTGCGCCGCTGCCAGCTTGCTTGTGGAAGCGTTCTGAGCACTTCCTGCGGCTGCTGTGGCTGCATTTCCCGCCTGTTTTGCGGCCTGGGTGGCGGTTATTGCAGCTCCGCTGGCCTGCTCTGCAAATTCCCCGGTTTTCCTCGCCTCTTCCAGAGCGGCAGCGGAGTTTTCCAAAGCTGTCTGCGCTTTCTGGTCGATCTGCTCAGCAGTGGAGAGGGCAATCGGCCCCAGCGGCTCGCCATCCATCGGGCCCGTCTGCACCACTGTCAGCGTTTGCTGATTAGTGGTAATCCGGGAACCGTCTGTAGCCGTGCCGATTAAATTTACTTCCCAGCTTCCAGCGCCAAGATTCAGGTGAGCGGACTTTTCAATCTTTCCGTCTTTCAGGTTGATTCTGTGCGTGGTTTCGCCCTTCTGAAAGACAGCCCAGCAGCTTCTGCCGTCCCAGTCGGCGGTCTGAAAGTGGAAGTCCGCCTCAAGGTAATCAATGGTGTCAGCGACCACTAGGGGCTGAGAGAGGGCCAGACGCTGACCCGTAACGAAAAACTGAATCATTCTTCATCCCCTCCTAAATCCTGGTCTTCCGTGTCTTCCAGGTGCTTATATCGGTCTGCGGCTTCTGCATCTTTCTGTTGCTGCACTTCGTCGTACTGGTCAGCGTCGCCCAGAATGGTCAACACCTTTTTTGTGGTGTATTCGTCCCCGGTGTATTGTGCGGCAGATAGAACGGTCTGTACTTCTTCCTGCTTGTTGATAATCTTGTTTCGGGTGTATGTGGGTTCATCGTCAATGCCAGCCAACCGGAGGATTTCAGAAATAAAATCGGTCATGTTGTCCTCGTTTTTATCTGTCTTTCCATCCAGACCGACATACGCAGCCAGAATAGCGGTTGCAGTTTGATTTCCGGCAACAATGGACGCTTCATCAAAAGCCTGGAAATCTTTCATCAGGCTTTTTTCTGTTCTTTCAATAGCTGCATCCGTTCCGGCAAAAGGCGCCTCAATGCTGTGCGCATCTGCTTTCGCATCTTTTTCGGATGTGTCAGATCCGTCTGCGTGCACAACATGGGTGCGGTAAAGCTGCTGTAAAAATGCTGTATCATCATCTTCATCCATACCGCCGCAGTTAGTCAGCACCCAATAAATCAGGTTCCCTTCGTCGACATTATTGACCATTTTAGAAACCATTAAATCCAGCGCATCCAGTTTGTTTCTTTTTCCTTGCAGCTCAGATTTTCCGTTTTTCTTGTACCTAAAAGGAACAATCGGGAAGCCTTTGTAGTTGCCGCCTGGGGTAACTTCCAGCACTTCCCCGGTTTCGGCCTTGATGGTCTGGTTCTGAATATAGGTTTGCTTCTCACGCAAAAGCTTAATTTCTTCGTCTTTATTTTTTATGTAGTCTGTATAGCCGTCCTCCTCATACAAAGTCATGCGTTGCGGCTTGCTGGTGTCGATCTGCCAGTAGCGCACACAAGCGTGAAGCTGACCATCAGTAGCGCCCCAAAGGGGTGCGCATCCCGGCTCCGTATCACTGTCTGCAAAGCAGAACTGCTCCATGTGGTCATGGTTCCAGAATCCGAAAGAAAGTCCCTGGACTGCTGCGCTTTCCAGCACATCAGCGCAGCGACGGTGGAAGTCATTTCCGACCTTTCCTTTTGTTTCTGCTTTTGTCCAGGTAATGCCGTTTCGCAGGAGATAGGAAACTTCCTGATCTACCACATTACCGAACATCTGGGATGGTATCTTGTGGTTCGGACTGTACAAATCCCGGTGAGCAACGCCCATATAGTCATAAATGATTTTTTCCAGTCGCATAATCCGGGGGTTTTCGCCGTCATAATACGCCTGGTTTTCTTTCGCAGTCTTATAGGCTTGGCT
>JAHHRT010000200.1 GCA_020025615.1 Oscillospiraceae bacterium
CATTTTCTCCTTTTTTCTCTGGTTTTCTTGACAAGCTATTGACATATGCTGTATAATTGGGTAATCTATTGGTGCTATAGATTCTGTACCCTGAAAGCGGGTTTTCCCATTTTTTGGGAAGCCTACAGCTTTAGAATTTACATTACTTCATGGAGGTAAAGATGAAAGGACGTTACGAACAACAAAAGCCCCGCCAAAAGGCCGCCGGCTGGAAAAAGGCACTGGTGATCGTGCTGGTAGCACTCATCCTGGTGGTTGTAGGTCTGCTGGCGGCAGTGGTGATCTACTACAACAATATGCTGAACAAGCTCAACAAGGTGGATGTCAACGAGATTGACTATGCCGCCCTGGCCACCGCAACCGAGGCCGAGCCGGAGGAGCCGATAATCAGACCCACAGAAGCCGTCGAAACCACGGAAGCTACAGAAGCTCCCACCACCGAGCCGCCCCACGTTGCTTCTCGGGAAGACTATGTGAACTTCCTGATTGTGGGCCAGTCCGGACGGGAAGGCGACCCCAAGGAAGGCGCCCGCTTTGCAGACAGCTCTCTTCTGGTTACCGTCAACACCTACGAGAAAACCCTCACCCTCACTTCCCTGCTTCGTGACAGCTTTGTCCGTCCCCCCGATTACAAGGGTCACTCCTTCGGACGCATTAAGCTGGCTACCGTGTACCACATGGGTTATACCTATTCCGGGAACACCATTGCCGGCTCCATGGAACTGATGAACATGACCCTGTTCAAGAACTTCGGCATTGAAGTGGACCACAACTTCGAGGTGAGCTTCGAGTCCTTTGAGAAGATTCTGAACCTGATGGGCGGTGTGGATATTGAACTCACCCAGCCCGAGGCCGACTACCTCAATAAGCAGCGTGAAAAGCTGGGCTGGCCTTCTCTGGACTATAAGGAAGGCCTCAACCATCTGGATGGATGGGGCGGTCTTACCTTCGCCCGTATGCGCCATGCTGAGGGCGATGCCGACAGCGACATTAAGCGTACCTCCCGTCAGCAGAGAATGGTCGGCGTAATTCTGGATAAGCTGAAGACTATGAGCCCTGCGGATATCCAGAATCTGGTTAACGAGATTCTTCCCCAGATTTCCACCAGCATGACCAATTCCGAAATCACCAGCACCCTGGTGTCCATGCTTCCCATGCTGAAGGATCTGAAGATCGTCAACAGCGGCACCTGCCCCGCAGAGTCCGAGTATTGGGGCGAAATGGTGGATATCTACAAGGATGGCTTCTACCACAGCGTGCTGAAGTTTGAAGAGCCTCAGACCAAGGCCCATATGCGTGAAATCACCCTGGGTGAAAAGCCGAACACTGCCAAATAAAGAACTTCCTATTTAGGATTCCGTAACCCCCCTGTGCAGTTCAAAACTGCACAGGGGGTTATATTTTGTTCAGCCGCCGCTTTTGCAGCGCATTGCATTTCCTTTCTGATGCTT
>JAHHRT010000201.1 GCA_020025615.1 Oscillospiraceae bacterium
GCGTTGCAGTAGCTAATCACGCCGCCCTTGTAAACTGCACTGCTTCCGGGCACTGCTGTGAGATGCCAGCCGATGCCGCCGCCGGTGCAGCTTTCTGCGGTACAGAGGGTCTTCCCCTCCAGGGCCTTTAATACATCAGAGCAGAGGCTCATCATGGTACTCAACCCTTACTTTCTCAACCCCAGCCAGAGCGCGCTCCATCAGGGCTTCCCGGTCCAGCTTTTCTTCTGCGTGGATCAGCTGACCCAGGGTGGGCTTGGTCTTAGGATGCTTGGGGGTAAACACGGTGCAGCAGTCCTCGTAAGGCAGGATAGAGGTCTCCAGGGTGCCGATCTTCCGGGCGATGGTGACGATCTCCTCCTTGTCCATGCCAACCAGGGGCATGAAAATGGGAATGTCCACCACTGCGCCGGTGACTGCCATAGCCTCCATGGTCTGAGAAGCCACCTGGCCCAGGTTCTCGCCGGTAATCAGAGAGCCGCAGCCGTCATTCTTAGCGATGCGCTGGGAAATCTCCATCATAAAGCGGCGCATAATCAGGGTGAAGTACTGCTCATCGCAGTTGTCCCGGATGGCCTCCTGAATTTCGGTAAAGGGCACGATATTCACAGTCATCCGACCGCTGTACTTGGTCACCAGACGGGCCAGCTCCAGGACCTTGTCCTTTGCCAGCTGGGAGGTGTAGGGATAGGAGAAGAAGTGGACGCACTCAATCTCCACGCCACGCTTTGCAATCATATAGGCTGCCACGGGAGAGTCGATGCCGCCGGACAGCAGGCACATAGACCGACCGCCCACGCCGGTGGGCAGACCGCCCGCACCGGGGACCGCAGGACCGTGGACATAGGCAGCCAGGTCACGGACTTCCACATAGACGGTGTACTCAGGATTGTGGACGTCCACCAGGCAGTTGGGATGGGATTCTGCCAGGCGACCGCCGATTTCCTGAGAAATGGCGATGGAAGTCATGGGGAACTGCTTATCGGAACGCTTGGACTCCACCTTGAAGGACTTAGCGCAGTCCAGGTCCTCGCCCAGGTACTCTTCCACGGCGTTGAAAATGGAATCCATATCCTTTTCGCAGGGACGGCAGCGGCACAGGCTCACCAGGCCGAAGATGGAGTGGCAGGCTTCCCATGCGCCCTCCACGTCTGCCATCTCGTCCTTCGGCTCCACGTACACGGTGGACTGCATAATGTACACGTCGAAGTTGCCGTAGGCCTTCATCCGGCGGCGGATGTTCTGGCGCAGACGGCTCTCAAACTGGCGCTTATTGGCACCCTTCAGGACAATCTCGCCCAGCTTTAACAGAAAAATCTCATTCATAAACCTTATTTTATCTCCTTTTCGATTTGCTTTTTAATATAGCACATTTAGATGGTAGAAATCAATACATCTTTCGCCC
>JAHHRT010000202.1 GCA_020025615.1 Oscillospiraceae bacterium
AACCGAAAAGAATAGAAGGTAGTCGAAGTAGAAGGCACTGGAATCCATTTCCGGCCCGCAGTGCGGGCAGACACTACGTGCACAGTGCAGTGCTTATCCTTTTTGCCCTTTTCGGTACATGGTACAAAGGCTCCCCCTTGGGGGAGCTGTCACCGTTAGGTGACTGAGAGGGCGATGAGCAGAACCGATGACAGACCAGGCGACAGTGTACGCACCGCACTCCGATTCCACGCCAATGTAGGGAATGGTCTTGACCATTCCGCGGTACAATTGTGGACGATGAAAGCACTGAAACACGACGCTCTCAAAAGTATTTCAGTACTGAAAGGCTCCCCAACGGGGGCGGCAAGTGTAAAGGATGTCCCTGCACAATCCATTTTGCCCGATTCAAAACCATAAAAAAGCCGCTCCCGAAGGAGCGGCTTTTCGTTTTTGACGAAGGAAATCGGGCGATTCAGAAGTCAGCCCACCGGGGATGGAAATGGGAGCGTGATTTGTGCTATACTCTGGATGTACAGGAACACAGTATAAAGGCTCTCCCTCTGGGAGAGCTGGCTGGCGAGGTACGAGCCAGACTGAGAGGGCGATGAGCAGAACCGATGACAGAGGGGGTTGCAGAGTATCCACCGGACTCACCCCTGCGCCAATGTAGGGAATGGTCTTGACCATTCCGCAGTACAATTGCGGACGATGAAAGCACTGAAACACGACGCTCTCAAAAGTATTTCAGTACTGAAAGCCTCCCCAACGGGAACAGCAAGTGTAAAGGATGTCCCTGCACAATCTGTAAAGGATGTGACTGCACAATCCATTTTGCCCGATTTAAAACCATAAAAAGCCGCTCCCGAAGGAGCGGCTTTTCGTTTTTGACAAAGGAAATCGGGCAATTCAGAAGTCAGCCCACCGGGGATGGAAATGGGGAAGGGCTTTGTGCTATACTCTGGATACACAGGGACGAGCTTTTGGGGGAAGGGCTCTCCTGCTGGTGTATTCCATTTTGAGCTAGAGTGTGCAGCGTCGTGTCTTGGTGCATTTATGGAATGAGATGGTACTACGGAACGGTCAAGACCGTTCCCTACATTGTCGGGGAATTGGGGCGTGGTGCGTACACTGCTATTTGGTGTGTAGTCGAAAGTGCGGATTCGCCCTCTCAGTCTCGCTTCGCTGCCAGTGCGTCAAGGTGTGATTGCCCCCGGCAATCACTGCCATTCAGATTCGCTTCGCTACTCCCAGGGGAGAGCCTTGGGGCGGTGCACCCCCGGCAATCACTGTTATTCAGATACCCCCAAAGGGGGAGCCTTTGTACCATGTACCGACACCGAGCGGCGAAGGGCAGTGACGAATACCTCCGCACTGTGCACGCAATAGCTGCCCGCCTTGCGGGTCGAGCGGCGAAGGGCAGT
>JAHHRT010000203.1 GCA_020025615.1 Oscillospiraceae bacterium
CCAACACCCTGGTTACCGGCTATGATATTATCGGTTTCTGGGTCAGCCGTATGATCTTCTCCGGCCTGGCTTACACCGGAAAGGCACCCTTTAACACCGTCTGCATCCACGGCATCGTCCGTGACAGCCAGGGCCGCAAGATGTCCAAGAGCCTGGGCAACGGCATTGATCCTCTGGAGGTCATTGCGGAGTACGGCGCAGATGCCCTCCGCTTCATGCTGGTGGACGGCTCCACCCAGGGCAACGATATGCGTTACTCCGAGGAGCGCGTGAAGGCTGCCCGTAACTTTGCTAACAAGCTCTGGAACGCCAGCCGCTATGTTATGATGAACCTGGGCGAGGATGCAGACAACAAGCTGCCTAGCCTGGACAAGCTAGAAATCGCCGACAAGTGGGTCCTCTCCAAGCTCAACAACCTGATTGCTGAGGTTACTGAGAATCTGGACCGCTATGAGATGGGCGTGGCTGTGCATAAGGTCTACGACTATATCTGGGACACCTACTGTGACTGGTATATCGAGCTGACCAAAGCAAGACTGTACTCCGAGGATGCAGAACGGAAGCAGACCGCTATCCAGGTCCTGACTTATGTGCTGGATCAGGTGCTCCGTCTGCTGCACCCCTTCATGCCCTTCATCACCGAGGAAATCTGGCAGAACCTGCCCCACGAAGGCCCCGCACTGATTGTGGCCCAGTGGCCTCAGTACCGTGAGGAGCTGGCATTCAAGACCGAAGAAGACCAGATGGAGTCTGTTATGAACGCCATCCGTGCCATCCGGAACCGCCGTGCTGAGATGAACGTGCCCCCCTCCAAGAAGGCACAGCTCTATGTTCTCACTGCAAAGCCCCAGGCATTCCTGGAAGGCGAAGGCTTCATTCAGAGACTGGCTTACACCGACCAGATGACCCTTCTGGAGAAGGAGCCTGAGAACCTGGACGGCATGGTCACCTGTGCCACCGCCGACGCCAAGCTCTATATCCCCATGGGCCAGCTGGTGGACGTTGCCAAGGAACTGGAGCGCATCAGCAAGGAGCTGGAGAAGGCCAGAAAGAACCTGGCAGGTCTGGAAGGCAAGCTCTCTAACGAGAACTTTGTAGCCCGTGCCCCTGAGGCTGTGGTTGCTGCCGAGCGGGAAAAGGCCGCTAAGGCAAAGGATTTGATTGCACAGCTGGAGCAGAGCCTGGAGGCTATGCAGAAGCTGGCCTGATCGCCATAATCTTTTATCCATTCAGCAGCGCAGACAGAAATGCCTGCGCTGCTTTTTTGCGTATTATGAATCATTTTTGAGATGCGGGAAAGCGACTGGCCGTTATTGGCTGGCCGCTTTTTTGCGTTTGGGATAACCACTGCAATCCTGTACAATGGCAGTTTCCAGGACCCTGGTAAAAAACTGGATTTTAG
>JAHHRT010000204.1 GCA_020025615.1 Oscillospiraceae bacterium
GGTCAGGCTGCAAAAGTTTGTCGGAAAGCCCCAAAGGGGGTTTTCGACAGTCTCAGGCGCAGACCGAAGTCTGCGCCTTTTTATGTTGAATTAACAGGTTTTCTTGTGCTTCAGCTGGCTGTGCCAGACGGTGTGCATTCGGAACATGGTGGACACCAGCAGCACGGCTACGGCAATGACCCCAGCCACAGCGGCGGTGAACATACCGTGGCGGGCAAACATATCTGTGTTGCCTCGGACGGCGTAATTCATGGTATAGTACACATCGGAGCCAGGCACCAGGGGGAAGAGGGAGACCACCAGATAGGAAATGGCGGGGTACTTCCGAATCCGGGCCATGGACTCGGCGTAGATGGCGGTGAACACCGAGGCCCAGAAGTAGGCAGAGACAGCACCCAGCCCACATTTAAGCCCCAGCAGATAGACGGCCCAGGAGAGCACGCCGCCCAAGATACAGAGAAGGCCGCCAGGGCCGTGGATATTATAGAGAAGGCAGAAGCCCAGACAGCCCACGGCTGCCCCCAGGCAGGTTCTGAGGAAGGGACCCTTTACCGGGCCGAGATCCGGGGGTGCACCCCAAAGATGGGCACTGAGATTCCAGGCTACCGCTGTGCCCAGAGAAATTGCCAGCCCAATGAGCATGACTTGGAACAGCCGGATGATGCCGGAATTGGTATCTCCGTAGAGAATGTCCCGCATGGAATTGGTGAAGAGCAGGCCGGGCACCAGAAGCATCAGAGCACCGATGATAATCGAGTCCGGGTTTTGGGCGATCCCCATGGCTTTCAGGGCATAGGCCAGCATGGCCATTAAAAAGGCGGCATCCATAGTGGTGATAAAGAGGTTTACTTTCCACTGGCCCATAAACTGGTTTACATAGCCCACCACCAATCCGCAGACACCGGCGCAGAGCATATCGGTCCAGCCGGAGCCGAACAGCAGACCGAAGCCTGCTGCGGCAAGAAAGTGAGACAGCAGCACCACCGAGAGAAGATAGGCTTTCTTGTTATCCTTCTCCGCTTGCAGCATGGCAAGGGCTTCCCGGGGCTCCGGGTGGGTTTGGCAGATGCGGCGGCTGAGACCGCTGAACCGCTCCACCGCATCCAAATCGTTGCCGTGGGAGCCGATTCGCTGCATTTTGGTGATGGGGTCCCCGTCCTGGTCAATGACGCTGACAATCAGCATATTGGGGACAGCGTAGGCCTCACCCTGGACGTGATAGGTTTCCAGAATCCGGCTGATGCTTTCCTCAATGCGGAAGGTTTCCGCACCGTTCACAGCCAGCTCATAACCCAGGCCGCAGGTGAGCTTCAAAAGAACTTGATAGTCCATGATTTTCCTCGTTCCATCCCGGCGTACCGGGATTTTCTGTTTTCCGGGGCATTCCCGTACATTACCCT
>JAHHRT010000205.1 GCA_020025615.1 Oscillospiraceae bacterium
TCGGCATTGTCACCGCCATTTCCGGCTCTCTGCTCCATAACCTGGGAGCCTTTGCGGTGCTTCTCAACAGCAGCCGAATCCTGAAAGAAAAGAATGGAAAATCCTAACACCAGCCAGGCCCGGCACTGCGATGCAGTGCCGGGCCTCAGCGTGTCGAAAAAGCCTTTTCTCCCCGCTGAGGCGACTTTTCAGAACTTCAAATCGTTCTGAAAAGTCGGTTGATTGAACGCGAAAGACACCCCTGATGGGTTTCTTTCACACTATCTTCCTTTCCGTCCACGGGGATATAACCACGTTTTTGACAGTCTCAGGCCCGGCACTGCGACGCAGTGCCGGGCATTTCTGTGAAAAGCCGCCGGATACCGTCTGATTTTTTCCTTTTTCCTTGAAAGGCGCCCTTCTCTTTGCTATAATATTCCAGTCCCGGGAAGCAGATTTCCAAAGCCATAGACTTCGCTTCTCTGCCGCCGGGGTGACAATTCCATTTACAATTTCTTTTCGAGAGAAGGTAATATTCCATGAAATGCAGAAACTTTGCCCACCGTGGTTTCAGCGGCAATTATCCCGAGAACACCATGCTGGCTTTCCGGAAGGCTCTGGAAGCCGGCTGTGAGGGCATTGAGTTCGACGTACACCTGACCAAGGACGGTGAGATCGTCATCATCCACGACGAAGCCATCGACCGCACCTCCGGGCAGCACGGCCTGGTAAAGGACATGACCTATGAGGAGCTGTGCCGGGTGGACTTCTCCTACCGCTATGCCGGACTGGTTCCCTTCCAGCGGATTCCCACTCTGCGGGAGTATTTTGAGCTGGTAAAGGACTGGGACATCTGCTCCAACATTGAGCTGAAAACCGGTGTCTATGAGTACCCCGGCATTGAGCAGGCGGTCTACAACCTGATTCAGGAGTACCACATGGAGGATAAGGTCATCATCTCCTCCTTTAACCACCACTCTGTCATGCGGATGAAGGCCATTGACCCCGCCATTCCCTGCGGCTTCCTCTCCGAAACCTGGATTCTGGACGTGGGCAGCTACATTGAGAGCCATCAGGTGGAAGCCTACCATCCCCAGTTCCATATGCTCACCGACGCCGAAACCGCAGACCTCAAGGCCCACGGCCGGGAAATCAACACCTGGACCGTCAACACCCCTGAGGACATCCGGGAAATGATCCGGCTCCAGGTGGACGGCATTATCTCCAACTTCCCCGACCGGGTGAACCAGGAGCTGAAAGCCGCCGGACTGCGGTAACCCCATCTCAAATTTTATAAACAATAAGGGAGCGCATCGAATGGATGCGCTCCCTTATTGTTTATGAAATTGCTTTTTAC
>JAHHRT010000206.1 GCA_020025615.1 Oscillospiraceae bacterium
ATGCCCAGGGTGCCGGGGCCGCAGTGGCAGGAAACGGTGCAGCCGGCGACGGTCTCATAGGTATCCTGGAAGCTGGCGTACTTGGCAATGGCCTCCTTGGTGGAGTTCATGCAGGCGTCGTCCACCACGGTGTAGGTGATGAACAGATGCCGATAGTCAATGTCGTCCCGGTTTGCCAGACGGTCCTTGATGTAGTTTACCAAGCACTTTTCATAGCTGCCCCGGTACTTCTTCACCACAGTCATCTTGCCGTCCTTTACCTCAATGCAGGGACGCAGATGCAGCAGGTTTGCGCCCAGTGCCGTAGCGGAGGAGCAGCGGCCGCCCTTCACCATGTAGTCCAGACGGTCCAGCACAAAGCTGATCTCAATGCGGGAGGTGTATTCCTCCAGCTCGGCCTTCAGCTGATCCAGGTCGGTGGCAGTCTGGGCCAGCTCTGCGGCTTTCAGAACCACCAGGCCCTGACCGGTGGACAGGCTCATGGAGTCCACAGCCCGGACGTTGGGGTAATCCTCAGCAGCCAGGGTCGCGTTCTGGTAGCAGGAGGAGAAGCCGGAGCCGATGGTGATGCAGATCACGCCGTCGTACTGGTCGGCATACTTTGCGTATTCCGCAGCATAGCCGTCGATGTTCCGGGCTGCGGTGGTGCAGAGGCTGCCGCCCTTTGCCACATGGTCGAAGATCTCTGCGGGGGTGATGGTTACGGCGTCGTAAAACTCCTGATCGTCCTTGATGACAGTCAGGGGAAGAATCCCGATGTTATATTTTTCTACCAGTTCCTTAGGCAGATCACAGGTGCTGTCAGACAGAATTTTGATGTTCATATCGTTACGATCCTTTCGTCGTTTGTTTTGGCAGTTTGGGGAGATGGGATAAGCCCCAGTCCCGCATTGCTTTAATCACCGGCAGCAGGCTGCGCCCGGTGTCTGTGAGAGAATATTCCACCTTTGGGGGAACGTCGGGATAGACCTCCCGATGAATGAGCTCCTGGGATTCCAGCTCCCGGAGCTGCTGGGTCAGCACTTTGGGAGTGGCACTGCCCAGCTCCTGCTTGAGCTCTGTAAAGCGAAGCTTTCCATCGGACAGATGCCAGAGAATCAGTGCCTTGTATTTCCCGCCGATAAAATTCAGGGTGGCCTGTACCGGGCCGTGATCCATGAATCATGCCTCCATTCGAGAAAATGCACAGCAGCAGTAAGCCAAACCTCTGCTGCCTATGGCTCTATCTAGATACGTAGTATCT
>JAHHRT010000207.1 GCA_020025615.1 Oscillospiraceae bacterium
GCCGACATAAATACAAGGGCTTGGGCATAGGCTGTACCACAAAACATTGGGGGGATACAGTTATGAAGCGGGCTGCTGTTTTGATACTGATTTCGGCGCTGTTGCTGGGGGTGCTGCCTGTTACCGGCTTTGCAGCGGAGATGGACGGAAAAAGTGCGGTTCTTATGGAGCTTTCCACGGGTACCGTAATCCAGGAAACCAATTCCCATGAAAAGCTGGCACCTGCCAGCGTCACAAAGGTTATGACTATGCTGCTGATTATGGAGGCCATCGATGCCGGAAAAATCCACTGGGACGACCAGGTGACGGCTTCGGAGGCCGCCGCGGCAAAAGGCGGAAGTCAGATTTATCTGAAGGTGGGAGAGGTGATGACCGTCTCCGATATGCTGAAATCCATTGCCGTGTCTTCTGCCAATGACTGCGCCTGTGCGATGGCGGAGCACCTGGCAGGCAGCGAAAGTGCCTTCGTGGAGCGGATGAACCAGCGGGCGCAGGAGCTGGGGATGCAGGACACCCACTTCGTCAACTGTACCGGCCTGGATGATGGGCCGGATGCGGCAAACCACCGAACCTCTGCCTATGACATTGCGATTATGTCCAGAGAGCTTCTCAAAAATCATCCGGACATTAAAAAATTCACCACCATCTGGATGGATACCGTTCGGGATGGGGCCTTTGGCCTTTCCAATACCAACCGCTTGATTCGCTTTTACAAGGGCGCTACCGGCCTGAAAACCGGTTTTACCAGAGGGGCCGGGTTCTGTCTTTCGGCTTCTGCCCAGCGGGAGGGAATGGAGCTGATTGCCGTGGTTATGGGAGCGGAGAGCTCCAAGGGGCGGTTTGCCGCCTGTAAGTCTATGCTGGACTATGGCTTTGCAAACTACGCACTGGCGGCCCCTGAGCTGCCTGAGAACCAGCGCGTGCCGGTGGTCCTCGGCCGGGAGAAATCCGTGAATGTGGGCTTGGGGGAGACCGGGGGGCTGCTCATTGATAAGGCTCAGCGGGACAGCATTACCAGAGATCTCCGGTTGGAGGAGTCTGTCACCGCTCCGGTGAGCCAGGGGCAGCGGCTGGGCACCCTTACCATTTCCGCCGGGGATCAGGTGCTTGCGGAAATTCCACTGGTTTCTCAGCAAGCTGTGGAGAAACTTACCTGGGGGCAGATCTTCACCTCCATTTTGGGACGAGCGGCAATGGCAAAACAGAACATGGACGCATGAAAAAG
>JAHHRT010000208.1 GCA_020025615.1 Oscillospiraceae bacterium
TGCTGAGCTTCTCCACCAACGGTTCCGGCAAGGGCGGCACTGTGAAGCTGAGCCACGACGCTACCGCTATTGCTAAGGAGATGGCTCCCGAGCTGGCAATCGACGGCGAGATGCAGTTTGATGCTGCTGTTGCTCCCGAGGTCGGTCAGCTGAAGTTCCCCGGCTCCCCTGTTGCAGGCTATGCTAACACCTTCGTGTTCCCCTGCATCGAGGCTGGCAACATCGGCTACAAGATCGCACAGCGTCTGGGCGGCTATGAGGCTTACGGCCCCATCCTGCAGGGTCTGAACGCTCCCATCAACGACCTGTCCCGCGGCTGCAACGCAGACGAGGTCTACAAGATGGCTATCATCACCTGCGCAATGGTCTAAGTCGGTAGGACCGACAGCCAATACGTGCGCCAACTGAGTGGGAATCGTTATTGCCCTGACCCGCTCGGTATCGTTACATAAGCAAAAGAAAACCGCTCCCTATGGAGCGGCTTTCTTGATTTATGGGCGCACCGTACCAAGGCTCTCCCTTTGGGAGAGCTGGCACGGCTTTGCCGTGACTGAGAGGGCGAACCTGCACCTTCGATTCCGTACCAGGTTGCAGTGTATCCACTGCACCAATCCACAGCCGAAACCACGTACAATCTTTCCCAAGTGCGCGCCTAGAGAGGTTCTTAGGGGAGAGCGTGACACTCAGCGTCTCCCCTGAGTGCCCTTCTTTCGTATCTTTCTTGTGGCAAGACAAGAAAGATACCCCCCGGAGGGACCGCACTGCCAATACGTGCACAATGCAGTGAGATTCGTTACTGTCCTGACCCGCTCGGGTCGGCAAGGCCGACAACTAATACGTGCACGGTGCATTAGTCATCGTCACTTTCCTAACCCGCTCGGTATCGGCGGGCTGTACACTGCATTTTCTTTCCGAAAACAACAGCGTCGTGTTTCAGTGCTTTCATCGTCCAATGTTGTACCACGGAATGGTCAAGACCATCCCCTACATTGGCGGTCAAATTGGTGCTGTACGCACTCTGGCAGTCTCTGCAAACCAGAAGTACGGTTTTGTCCCCTCTCAGTCTGGCTCGTTCCTCGCCAGCCAGTATATTTTGGTGTGATTGCCCCCGGCAATCACTGCCATTTGAAATCATTTTGCTACGCCTAAGAGGAGAGCTTTTCGGGTAGTGTTACACAGGCAAGAAAGCCGCCCCAAAACGG
>JAHHRT010000209.1 GCA_020025615.1 Oscillospiraceae bacterium
ACGAGGATGGAATTGCTGACCATGAAGCCCTTGGGGGTCAGACGCCAGCGGCCGTTTTCTTCCTTGACGGCAAGGCCGCGGCTGGCGTAGAGCGTCAGGAGCTTCTCCAGCGGCTCAAAGGGCAGCAGGTAGGTCTGCATATACTCGTTCTCTTCAATGCCCAGAGACGTCCGCAGACGCAGCATCAGGTACTCCCCTGCCCGCTCCCGGACGGGAATGGTTTCACATTCGGAAAGGATGGTGCCGTGCTCCAGAATGCCGGTGATGTAGCGGTCCAGATTGGCCTCGGCCGTGAAGCGCTTGCCGCCGAAGTCGGAAGATGCTGCCGGGCCAAAGCCGATGTACGGCTCCCCTGTCCAGTATTTGAGGTTGTGGCGGCACTCCATGCCGGGCCGGGCGAAGTTGGAAATTTCGTACTGGGTGTAGCCCATGGCTTCCAGCGTTTCCACGGCGTAGAAGTACATATCGGCCTGGGCGTCGTCGTCGGGCAGATTGGCGCAGTCCTTGTACTCATACAGAGGTGTCCCCGGCTCCACTTTCAGGCCGTAGCAGGAAATGTGGTCGGGCTTGAGGGTCATGACGTTCTGCAAGGTGCTCATCCACTGCTCCCGGCTCTGGCTGGGCAGGCCGAACATCAGATCGACAGACACATTCTGAAAGCCTGCCCGTCTTGCCTGACTGACTGCCAGCTGGGCCTGCTTGTAGGTGTGGGGTCTGCCCAGAGATTTCAGCTGGGCATCGTCGTCACACTGGACGCCGATGGAAATGCGGTTGAAGCCTGCCCGACGGAGCTTGTCCAGCCCCTGGGCGGTGACGGAGTCGGGATTTGCCTCGAAGGAAATCTCGGCGTTTTTGTCCAGCTGGAACCGCCGGTCGATCTCCGACAGAATGCGGCACAGGCCGTCGGCACCGAAGAAGCTGGGGGTGCCGCCGCCGAAGTAGATCGTGTCCACCACATAGCCCACGGCCCGCTGTCCGGCTTCCTTGATGTGGGCCAGAATGGCCTGCATATACAGGTCCATGGATTCGTTGTTCAGACCGCCGCCCAGGGAGTAAAAGTCGCAGTATTCGCACTTGCTCCGACAGAACGGCACATGGATATATAAGCCCAGGGGCTTGAGCTCCACCGGGCCTTTTTGTTTTTTCGAAAGTAACATAGTGATCTCCTACT
>JAHHRT010000021.1 GCA_020025615.1 Oscillospiraceae bacterium
GTCTCCTTGAACAGGTTGCCCAGCATCAGGCAGCCGATCAGAGGAGCGGTGTCAGGCAGCAGCAGAGCCACGAACAGAGTAACCAGGATGGGGAAGATGATCTTCTCCTGCTTGGATACGGTACGGGTCTGAACCATCTTGATCTTTCTCTGCTCGGGGGTGGTCAGCAGGTTCATAATGGGGGGCTGAATCATAGGAATCAGAGCCATGTAGGAATAAGCAGCCACGGCGATGGCACCCAGCAGATGGGGAGCCAGATGAGAGGTGAGGAAGATAGCGGTGGGGCCGTCAGCACCACCGATGATGCCGATGGAAGCTGCCTCGGGGCCGGTGAAGCCCAGGCAGATAGCACCGAAGAAAGCAGCGAACACGCCCAGCTGTGCAGCAGCGCCCAGCAGCAGGCTCTTGGGGTTGGACAGCAGAGGGCCGAAGTCGGTCATTGCGCCAACGCCCATGAAGATCAGGCAGGGATACAGGCTGGTCTTAACACCAATGTAGAAGATGTCCAGCAGACCGCCGTTGCGCATGATCTCGCCATAGCTGTGATAGACCTCAGAGTTGGCGTCCATGAATGCGTCCCACAGCTCCTGGTGGTAAAGACCGCCCATGGGGAGGTTGGACAGCAGACAGCCGAAGGCAATGCCGACCAGCAGCAGAGGCTCGAACTTCTTAACAATGCCTAAGTACAGCAGGACACAGGCGATGATGAGCATCACCAGGTTCTGCCAGCCACCTGTGGTAAAATTAGTGAAGATTGCGGCGAAACCGGAATCATTCCACAGGTTTAACAGAATTTCACCAATATTGATCATAGGTGATCCTCCTTAAGCGAGGACAACCAGAGGGGCGTCGGTATCCACGGTGGAACCCTTGGAAACCAGCACCTGAGCGACGGTGCCGCTCTTGGGAGCCATGATCTCGTTCTCCATCTTCATAGCCTCGAGAATCACCAGGACATCGCCCTGCTTGACAGTCTGGCCAGCGGAGACATTGACCTTCAGGATGTTGCCGGGCATGGGAGCCTTCACAGCCTCACCAGCCACGGGAGCGGGAGCAGCGGGAGCGGCAGCAACAGGTGCAGGAGCAGCTACGGGAGCAGCGGCCACAGGAGCGGGAGCAGCAGCGGTGCCGCCGATGACCACCAGAGCAGCGCCGGTGTCCACGCTGGAACCCTTCGCAACGGGAACAGCAGTGACAACGCCGGAGCAGGGAGCCATGATCTCGTTCTCCATCTTCATAGCCTCCAGGACAACCAGAACATCGCCCTTGTTGACGGTCTGGCCCACGGAGACGTTGACTTTCAGAATGTTGCCGGGCATGGGAGCAGCGACGGTCTCACCGCCGGTCACATTGACAGCGGCAGCAGCAGGAGCTGCGGCGGGAGCGGCAGCCACAGGTGCAGCGGCAGCAGCCACGGGAGCTGCGGGAGCAACGGCAGCATACTCGTCCAGGAGCATGGCCTTGCCGGCTTCGACCTCCACCTCGTAGGTGCGGCCGTTCAGGGTCACTTTATATTTCATAATTACTTGACCTCCTTGATGGAAATGAAGCGCAGCTCGTTGAGGGGCTTACCCATCTTATTGGCAACAATGGCCATGAGCATTGCGGCAATCTTGGGCTCTACGTCGTAGAGCTTCAGGGAACCGGCGGAACCGGGAGCCTCCTGGGGCTCTGCTGCGGCAACAGGCGCAGCAACGGGTGCGGCGGTAGCTGCATTTGCGGAAGCGGCAGCGATTTTCTTATCCCGAGCAATAAAGATCTTGCCCATGATCATCACAACGACCATCAGCAGGATGAGCCCGAAGAAAACCACTGCGTAGCCCAGCAGAGCCACTACAGCGGCATCGCCGATGCCGAGATTTTCCAGGGTAGAAGCTAACATCATGGTGTTACCTCCTTAAGCCTCGACAATGGTGTAGGTAGCCACGTTCTCTTCCTTAGCCTTGCGCTCCTCCAGGAACTTCTCAGCCAGGTTGGGGAATGCGATGTAGCTCAGAACATCCTCGTCGGACTTTGCCAGGTCGCCCAGCTTCTCACGGGTCTTGTCAACGATGGGCTCCAGGGTGTCGGCATAGCGGCCCTCCAGGGGCTTTTCGTCGCCCAGGATCATCTTGCGGATCTCGGGATCGATGGGAGCGGGGGTCTCGCCGTACTCACCGCGGCAGTAAGCCTTGATTTCCTTGGAAACGGTCTTGTAGCGCTGACCATCCAGAACGTTCCGCACAGCCTGCACACCGACCATCTGAGAGGTGGGGGTGACCAGGGGAGGATAGCCCATGTCCTTACGGACCTTGGGAGTCTCCAGCAGAGCCTCGTCAAAGCGGTCCAGGGCGTGCATCTGCTTGAGCTGGCTCAGCAGGTTGGAGAGCATACCGCCGGGAACCTGGTAGGTGAGGCACTGGGTATCGGTAGCCATGGACTTGGGCATCATGGTGCCGTCAGCAATGTAACCGTCACGAACGGTCTTAAAGTAATCAGCCATCTTCTTGGTGCAGGTATCATCCAGGTCCACCTCGTAGCCCAGCTGACGCAGAGCGTAAGCCAGAGTCTCGGTAGCGGGCTGGGAAGTACCGCCGGAGAAGGGAGAAATTGCAGTATCAATAATATCCACGCCAGCCTCAACAGCCTTGAGGTAAGTCATGAAGGCCAGACCGGTGGTGGAGTGGGTGTGCAGGTCGATAGGCAGATCCACAGCATCCTTAATAGCGGAAACCAGATCATAAGCCTCCTGGGGTCCCATGATACCGGCCATATCCTTAATGCAGATGGTGGAAGCGCCCATTTCCTTCAGCTCCTTGACCATCTCCACATACTTCTTGTGGGTGTGGACAGGAGAGGTGGTGTAGGACAGGGTGCCGGAAGCGATCGCACCGGCGTTGACGGTAGCCTCCATGGCGACCTTCAGGTTCTTGACGTCGTTGAGGGCGTCGAAAATACGGATGATGTCAATGCCGTTCTCAACAGCCTTCTTTACGAAGAGCTTGACATAATCATCGGGATAGTGGGAGTAACCCAGAACGTTCTGACCACGCAGCAGCATCTGCAGCTTGGTATTGGGAACCGCAGCACGAATCTTGCGCAGACGCTCCCAGGGATCCTCGTTCAGGTAGCGCAGGCAGACGTCGAAAGTGGCACCGCCCCAGCACTCGATAGCGTAGTAGCCGACCTTATCGATGGTGGAGAGCATGGGCTCAAACTTCTCATAAGGCAGGCGGGTTGCGATCAGAGACTGGTTAGCGTCACGCAGAACAGTCTCCACAAACTGAACTTTTTGTGCCATTAAAATTGTACCTCCGTAGATGGATTTTGGGATAGAATCCCAAAGAAAATTGGGGGAATTTACACCGATAGCCGGGGGATATACCCCCGGCTCGGCTTAAAATCTTCTTTCGTAAGGCCGAATTACTTAGCCTTGGGGCCAGCCTCGACGATCTCAGCGGGCATATGGGGATACTTCTTAGCGAAGTTCTCAGCAAACATGGTAGCCAGCTTGTTAGCCTGAGCATCGTAAGCGGCCTTGTCTGCCCACATACCGCGAGCGTCCAGCATCTCAGCAGGAACGTTGGGGCAGGAAGTGGGGTAGTCCACGTTGAAGACATCGTGGTGCTTGAACTCAACGCTGTCGAAGGAGCCGTTGAGAGCAGCGGTAACCATAGCACGGGTGTAGCTCAGCTTCATACGCTTTGCGCCCATAGCAGCGGAGCCGCCGGCCCAGCCGGTGTTCACCAGGTAAACCTTGGTGCCGTACTTCTCCAGCTTCTCGCCCAGCATCTCAGCGTAGACGGAGGGATCCATAGGCATGAAGGGCTCACCGAACAGGGTGGAGAAGGTGGGCTGAGGCTCGGTAACGCCGCGCTCAGTACCAGCCAGCTTGGAGGTGAAGCCGGTGACGAAGTGGTACATAGCAGCGTTCTTGCTCAGACGGCTGATGGGAGGCAGAACGCCGAATGCATCAGCGGTCAGGAAGATGACAACCTTGGGGATGCCGCCTTCGCCGGGGATCTGGGAGTTGGAGATATAGTTAACAGGATAGCCCACACGGGTGTTCTCGGTGAGGGAGTTGTCGAAGAAGTCCAGCTCGCGGGTCTCGGGGTTCATAACCACGTTCTCAACCAGTGCGCCGAAGCGGACAGCGTTGTAGATGTCGGGCTCGTTCTCGGGATCCAGGTTGATGCACTTAGCGTAGCAGCCGCCCTCGATGTTGAACACACCGTCGGGAGACCAGCCGTGCTCGTCGTCGCCGATGAGCTTCCGAGCGGGGTCAGCAGACAGGGTGGTCTTGCCGGTGCCGGAGAGGCCGAAGAAGATAGCGGTCTCATGGGTCTCGGGATCCATGTTAGCGGAGCAGTGCATGGGCAGAACGTTCATCTTGGTGAGAACGTAGTTCATGGTGGAGAAGACAGACTTCTTGATCTCGCCGGCGTAAGCGGAGCCGACGATCACGATCTCGTGAGCTTCATAGTCGATGATGATAGCAGCCTCAGAATGAACGCCGTCCTTCTCGGGATCGCACTTGCAGCCGGGGGCCACGATCATGGTGTAGTCGGGCTCACCGTAGTTTGCCAGCTCCTCCTGAGTGGGGCGGATCAGCAGCTGATGGATGAACATATTCTGGGATGCCAGCTCGTTGATGATGCGGAACTTCTGAGTATACTTCTTGTCAGCACCGGCGAAGCCGTCGAACACGAAGATCTCACGGTTCTGCAGATAAGCGCAGGCCTTGGCCTTGATGGCCTCGAATTTTTCCTTGGAAATGGGACGGTTCACTTTACCCCATGCAATGTCGTCATGGACAGCGGGGGTATCGACGATGAACTTGTCGTCGGGAGAGCGGCCGGTGTACTTGCCAGTGGTAACTACCAGGGCACCAGTGGGGCTCAGGGTGCCTTCACCGCGGCGCAGAGCAGCCTCGGTCAGCTGGGCAGGGCCCAGGTTGCGGTAAACAGCGCTGGGATTCAGAATACCCAGCTTTTCCAGACCATAAGTTTCCATAGTATGAATTCCTCCTATTAATCAGTAAGCGGTTTTCCCGCTATTTGAAGAAATCTCGGTGGAGCTTTATTGTATCCCGACCTCCACCGATTACATATTAGCACACCCATTTGAGAATGTAAACCTTTATTTGTTCTTTTTCGATATATTTTTATCGCATGGCAGGAAAGAATTTAACGAATCTGTAGAAATAAGACATATCGGTGCACAAACCGATAAATTATAATAGGATTTAATACCTGCTTAACATTTATGCACTTTTTTTCTTCACAACTTCCCTTTATAATAAGGGCATAACAAATGAAACAAAGCCTGGCACCAATCAACAAGACGGTGCAGTTTCTAATATAGCTTCCTATCTTTTTCATTTTTTCCTCTCCTCTATTCTTGTGCGAAACCGTGACTTGGGTCACGGTTTTTGCACGTTCAGGGGACCTTTTCAAAAATCGTTTTTGTATAGTCAATCACCTCCTGGGAATCCTATTTCCAGGAGGTGGATTTTTTTGATTCTATCTTATATACGGACCATCATCATGTATCTGCTGCTGGTGGTTGTGATTCGGGTCATGGGCAAGCGTCAGGTGGGGGAGATGGAGCCGGCGGAGTTTGTGGTGACCATGCTGGCGGCAAACCTGGCTACGTCCCCCATTGAGGACCCGGGTGCCCCGCTGCTGCTGGGCTTTACCCCGATTCTGGCCATCCTGGGGGTGGAGCTCACTCTGTCCTTTGTGACCATGCGCTCCGTCACCGCTCGGCGGCTGCTGTGCGGAAAGCCTGTGATCCTCATTGAAAACGGAAAGCTGCTCCAGGAAAATCTTCGGCGCACCCGGGTGACATTGGACGAGCTGATAGGCCAGCTGCGGCAGAAGGATGTGCTGGACATCAGCACGGTGCAGTATGCCATTCTGGAAACCGACGGGGGAATGTCTGTGTTTCCCTATCCAAAGGATCGGCCCGCCTCTGCCAAGGCGGCGGGGATTCACCCGAAACCGGAATTCCTGCCGGTGATTCTGGTAGAGGACGGACGGATCCTGGAAGAAAATTTCCAGAAGGTGGGAAAGGATCTGCACTGGGTCAAACAGATTCTCCGGGAGAACCATGCCCGCTTAGAGCAGACCCTTCTGCTCACAGTGGATACTGCCGGGAAGGTATACTATTTAAAAAAGGAGAATACACCATGAAACGGGGAATGTTTGGAATGGGAATCCTGGCGGTACTGCTGATTCTGTGCCTGATTTTCATGGGTACGGCGGCGGTGCTGCCCCGGGAAATCTGCCAAAATTTGTATGAGGCGGCAGATACGGCCCTTTTGGGAGATTGGGAAAAAACAGCCGCCCTGACCGAAGAGGCCAGAGCGGCATGGGAAGATATTCGGCTTTTTTATCGCTGCATCACCTATCAGGATCAGATTCAGGAGATTGACAGCCTCTTTTCCCAGCTCACCGCCTATGAGCGGGCCCAGGATGGGGGCACCTGCGGAGCCACCTGTCTCAGCCTTGCAGATGAGACACGGGCGCTGGGGGAAGATCAGCTTCTGACCCTTTGGAATCTTCTGTAGGTCCGGTGCCCCGGCTCAGAGCGGCAATGGCGGCAGCCAGCTGATCCGCTGCCACAAGGGCTTCCTCCCGGGTGTTTCCGGCGGCCCCCACTTCAATGAGCAGAGAGCCGGGGGAGAGGTCCTGGTTAAACCGCTGACTGCGCAGACACAGGGGGCGGGTGATGCCCGGGCATTGGGTTTCCAGCTGGGCGTGGAGTTTCAGCCCCAGGGAGAGATTTTCCTCCCAGCGGTCGTGGGCCAGCTGTCCGGCGTTGGTGCCTACCACCACCATCAGCTGGGCGGAATCCTTACCATCCACCTGGGCCTGGGTCCGCAGCTGCCCGTGGATGCCTTCGGAGGCATCCCGGTGAAGGTCCAGCACCAGGCGGATGCTGGGGTATTTCTTTAGATAGGCAGCGGCAGTTTTTCGGCTGCGCCCATAGGAGCCGTTGTAGGAGGGGTAGTCGTGAAACTCCGTGCAGTGGATGGTGTGAATCCCTTTCTGCTCCAGAAGCTCTGCCACTCTGGCCCCGATGGCTAACATATTGTGCTCCGGGTCCGCCGTCCGATAAGCGGCAGTCTCCTGGTAGTCCTCCTGCCCCTTGGTGTAGCTCTCAGTGGTATGGGTGTGGAGAATCAGCACCGTGGGTTCCCCCGAGGCCAGGTCCCAGGAAAGGGGCTTTGTGAGAAGCTTTTCCAGATTGGGCCGATATCGGCAGGAATAGTACATGGAAACGATTCCGGCGTCCCCGAAAACCGGGAGTGCCGGCGGCGTGGGCGGCAGGGACTCCGGGGGAAACGTTATATTGGCATAGGTCAGCACCGGCGGCGGATCGGAAGGAGAAAACCGGACATCCCGTCCGGTTTCTGCATAGATGAGGAAAGCCACGGTATCGGGCTGGCTGAGGGCGTCCAGAGCAGCCCCCAGCACCTGGGGGGAGCAGAGGCGAAAGACCAGAGCGAAGAGGATGGCGCAGATCCCCACTCGCAGGCTCTTTTGCTGCTGATTCATGGACTCCCCCTTTTCCCGGGGCCTCAGCCCCCTTGATTTCCTCGGTCCGCAGGCCGCCACTTGGGACGGCTGCGCAGCTCCACCCGCAGATTCTGGAAAAATTCCTGCATCAGCGCGGCGGACTCCGCTTCCCGGACCCCGGCTTCCACCTTGGGATGATGGTTAAAGGACATGGAAAACAAGCTGCAAACCGAGCGGCAGGCCCCGAACTTGGCATCCGAAGCCCCATAGACCACCCGGGGAATCCGGGCGTTGATGATGGCACCGGCGCACATGGGGCAGGGCTCCAGGGTGACGTAAAGGGTACATTCCCACAGCCGCCAGCCCCCCAGGGTCCGGCAGGCCTGGTCGATGGCCTCGATTTCCGCATGGGCCAGGGCGGATTTTCCCTTCTCCCGGCGGTTGCGGCCCCGGCCCACAATCTCGTCCCCCCGGACGATGACGCAGCCCACCGGGACCTCGCCCTCCTGGGCGGCCTCCCGGGCCAGTTTCAGGGCCTCATCCATATAATATAGATCATCCATAGAGATCCCTCCTTTGGGGGTTATCATACCCGAAAGGGGGGAGACCTGTCAAGGCAGCTTCCTTGTCCGGGTCATAGCATATCACAGCCCCCTTAAAAAAACGGGGGAAATCCGGGGCCGCAGGGTGAAAAGCTACTCCACTGGAAAATAGAAATTCCGGCAGGAAACCGGGAAAGTCCCTGTTTCCTGCCGGAATATTGTTTGAAAATCTCAGAAAGGCTTTTCTTCCCGCTGGGATTACTTCAGCTCAGGCCAGTAGCCCTTGTTGGCTTCGATCATGTCGTCCAGAATTGCCTTTGCCACGTTCATGCTGGGCACGGTCTTATTGAGGGTGAAGGCCTGCAGCACCTTTTCGTAGCTGCCTTCGATGCAGCCCTCAACCAGCAGCTTTTCGGAGTTCAGCTGCTGCATCATGAGGCCCTGCTGGAACAGGGGGATGGGACCCTGGGTGATGACCTCGGGACCGTTCTTGCCGATGTAGGCAGGAACCTCCACCATAGCATCATAGGGCATATTGGGAATGGCACCCCGGTTCTCGGTGATGACCAGGAAGCGGGCCTTGGTGTCGTTTTTCAGAGCGATGGCCAGGTCGGCAATCCAGTCGCCGTGGCTGCCTGCGTAGAACACGTTCTCGTCGATTTCACCGGTAGCCAGGTAACGGTCGATGCCGTCGAAGAGGTTCTTCTCGCGGCTTTCCATAACCTCATTGGCTCTGGTGTGGTTGACATCGGAATGTTCCACAAATTCCTTCTGCTGGAGGTAGTAGTTGAGGTAGGTGTTGGGGAGCATTTCGGGGAAATTCTCCATGATTTCGTAGATGCCCTTCCAAACGTAATACCAGCTGCCCTTAGAGTGGCGGTTGGCGTTGCTGGTGCTGTTGGCAGACAGTGCAGTCTTGTCCTTCAGATAGGCGGCGGGCAGGAGAATCTCCTGCTCCTTGATGTACTTGCGCAGGGCGGGCATCAGGTCCTTGCCCTTGTACTCAATGGAGGTGAACCAGCCAAAGTGGTTGAGTCCGAAGTAATCATAGACAATGTTCTTCTTGTCGGAGATTTCCATAGCGGCGGCAACAACATCAATGATTGCAATGGGCATATCGCAGATATTGATGATTCGGGCGTTGGGCCGCAGCTTGCGGCAGGCCTCAGACACGATGGAAGCGGGGTTGGAGTAGTTCAGAATCCAGTGGTCGGGGCGGGCGTACTTGTCTGCATCGTCGATGACCTGCATCATGGGGAAGATGGTACGCATACCGTAGGCCATGCCGCCGCAGCCGCAGGTCTCCTGACCCACGCAGCCATGGCGCAGGGAAATCTTCTCATCCTGCTCACGCATGGCGTACTTGCCCACGCGCATCTGTGCGAAAATGAAGGAGGCATCGGTATATGCGGTTTCTGCATCCGTGGTGGTGGTGAGCTTGATGCCGCACTTGAGCTCCTCGTGGAGGATCCAGTCAACAACCACGGCTACCTTGTCCTGCCGCTCCTTGTCCTGGTCAAACAGGCGGATTTCGGTAACGTCCAGTTCCTCACGGCGCAGTGCGATGGATTTTACAATACCGGGGGTAAAGGTACTGCCGCCGCCAACAATGGTAATAATCATAAATTTTCGTCCTTTCTCAAATCATTAGAGTTGCTTCAACTGGGTATCCACATTTCTGCGGATATCGGCAACATGAAGACCGTAGACAATCTGAATATCGTTGCCCTTCTTCACAATGCCCTTGCAGTCGGTTTTTTGAATGAGTTCCTCGTCCAGCAGACTGGGATCTGCCAGGTTTACCCGCAGCCGGGTGATGCAGTTTTCAACGGAGTTGATATTGGCCTTGCCGCCCAGACCGTTGATGATGTTCATGGTCTGCTCCTGCTTGTCCAGAGGCACGGGCTTGAAAGCAGCCTGGCCCTCAACAGCACCGACTGCGTTGGGTTCGCCTTCACGACCGGGGGTGTGGAGATGGAGCTTCTTAATCAGGAAGCTGAACAGCACGAAGTACAGCAGAGCCTGGGCAATACCCAAGAGGAACATAACGGGCCAATGGGTTTTGGACACGCCGGCGCTGATATTCATCAGCAGGGAGGCAATCAGATTGCCGCCGCAGAAGGCGGTTACGTCCAGAATTTTCAGCAGAGCGATAAACAGGCCGGCAATGCAGGCATGGAGGAAGTACAGCAGGGGAGCCACAAACACGAACATGAAGTCGATGGGCTCGGTGATGGCAGCCAGACAGGCAGTAATGCCAAGGGGCACCAGGGTAGCGGTAACACGCTTTCTGTTTTCGGGATAGGCAGTGTAAATGAAGGAGCCGACAATACCGATGTAGCCGAACATCTTGGTGAAGCCGGTAGCCATATAATAGATGCTGTCAGAGAAGCGCTCAACCGGCATCTTGGCCTCGGTCATAACAATGGCATAGGCACCGGCCACTGCCTTGTCGCCCACCTGCAGCACGCCGCCCAGGTCAGAGAACTGGAAGGGAGTGTAGACCAGGTGATGCAGGCCGGTGGGCAGAAGCAGACGGTCCAGGAAGCCGTACAGGAACAGACCGAACTCGCCGGAATCCTTGATAATCTGGGACAGAGCGGAAATTCCAGCCTGTACCATGGGCCAGACAATGTTGCTGACTGCGCCGAAAATCATGGATACAAAGAACATCCACAGGAAGGAATAGTTAGCGCCGGAGTAAATCTGCAGGGAACCCTTGAAACGCTTGGTGTAGGTGCGGTTAAAGACAAATCCGGTGAGGCAGCCCAGAATGATGCCGCCGAAAACGCCCATATCCACGCACTGAATACCCAGAATCTTGGCCTGACCGGTGCCGATGAGGCCCAGGAAGCCGCTTTCTGCTGCCAGGGTTCCGGTGGATACCAGCAGCAGGTTGGAGGTGGTGAGGTAGATGATATAGCTCATAAAGCCAATCAGAGCGGCGCGGTGCTTGTCGCCCTTTGCCAGAGCGGCAGGAATACCGATTACGAACACCACAGCCAGATTGTTGATGATGACCATAACACCGTTATAGATCAGCTGTCCAATCAGCTGAATGGGTCCCCACTGGAGGAAGGGAAGGGCAGCGGAAATGGTGGGATTGGTGATGAGAACGCCCAGCACCATCAGCATACCGGCGCAGGACAGGTACATGAGCGGCTGTACCATAGCTTTTGCAAAGCTTTCCAGTACGCCCATAATTTTTTGTTTCATGGATGACTCTCTCCTTAAAATTGTTGATTGTTTTTTACATTTACAGAAAATCCGCCGTGCGCGCTTACGCCGCATTTTCTGATCATTAACAGAGGAAACTCAAAGCATCTTGGTCAGATGAATGAGCAGGTAGAATTTTTCCTGATCGTTCAGGCTGTAGTGGTAGGTCTGGGTGATGAAGCTGTCCAGGGCATCCAGACATTTCTTGCTTTTGGGACGGCGTTTTAAGAGGAAATGATACATTTCGTCCATATCTGCCTGATTTTCCCAGGTGGACTGGTGAAAAACCCGCTGGGCCAGAAATTTGAGGTGCATAATCAGCCGCATCATATCGGTGTTGGTGCTGTCGGGGGGCAGATGGGTGTATTGGCAGATAATATCCAGCGTACCCTTGACGAATTTCAGGGTGTCATAGGCCGCATTGCGGTCTGAGGAAATGGTGACAAGGTGCAGGGCAATGTAGCCTGCCTCATCCTCCGGCAGAGCCACACCGCAGCGGCGCTGAATGATTTGCAGTGCCCGCTGGCCCAGGGCATATTCCTTGGGGTACAGCAAATGGGTTTCCCGCAGCAGAAGATTGGGCATGACCAACTGAGACTGCTGCCGCTCCATAGCGAAGTTGATGTGGTCGATGAGGGAAATGGTGGCCTGATTGCTCAGAGAGAAACCGTCTGCCGCAGCCATGTCAATGATTTCCTGGGCGGCTTCCATCACATCGGTGCGGACATTTTGCAGCATCTGCAAAAACTTTGTCTGCATCTCGTCCTGGACATAGTAGACTTTTTCAATCAGCTCTTCCCGAATCACACTGCCGGGGCGCTGGTTAAAGCCGATGCCCTTGCCCAGCACGATTGCCTCCTGGCCGTCGGGCATGATGGTGGAAACCGTACTATTATTAAAAACCTTGATACATTTCATGCCAACGCTCCTTCCTGGCTGTTCCGTACAGAGGATATTCGGAAAATGATATAGGAATATGGTTTTCCAAAAGCGGAAAACAGGGGGGATCAACAGAAAATAAAAATAAAAAAAGACAAGGATTCCTAATGATGGTTTTTCATTAAGAACTCTTGCCTGCCGAACAGTAACACGTGTTGCATATTTACTTTCTGTATTTATTGTACAGGACTGACGGAGAACTGTCAACTCGGTAAAACAGGCAATTTTTCTGTTAAAAATTTGTACATAATTTACGATTTTTAGGCTTTGACGGCGGGAGCCCGGCGAGATCGAGCCGAATCGGGACCCAATCACATTGTGAAAAGGCCCTGCTTTACTTTTTTCGGAAAATCTGCTATGTTAGGCGGTGAAAAGAGGGAACGGCACTATGAAAACAAGAAAACTCACCCAGCTGGCAGTGCTCAGTGCCATTGCGCTGACCATTTTTATGCTGGAAGCCCAGATCCCCCCGGTGGTGCCCCTGCCCGGTGTGAAGCTGGGCCTTGCCAACATCGTCACGGTGTTCACGGTGTTCGTCCTGGGGGCAAAAGAAGGGGCGATGGTCCTTGCTGTGCGGATTTTCCTGGGGGCGGTGTTCGCCGGGAATTTCAGTACCATCTTCTATTCTGCCGCCGGCGGCGGCTGTGCCATTTTGGTGACCATTGGCCTGCGGCGGGTTCTGAAACCCAATCAGCTCTTTGTGGCGGGAAGCCTGGGGGCGGTGGCCCACTCCCTGGGACAGATGGCGGCAGCGGTGCTGCTCACCGGGACCCCTTCTGTACTTGTATATTTGCCGGTGCTCATTGCCATCAGTGTGGTCACCGGACTGTTTACCGGGCTATGCGCCCAAATGCTGGTGAATCGAGGAAGATTATGGAAAACTTTTTTAAGATGAATATGGATAAGAAGCAGATTGACGCCATTTCCAACCTGGGCCTTGCCCACATGGGAGACTGCGTCTGGGAGATTCTGGTGCGGACCTCTCTGTGCGCCAAGGGCAATCAGACGGTGGGCACCCTCCACAAGGACACCATCTCCATGGTGAACGCCCCCTACCAGGCCAAGGTGGTGGACAAGCTGCTGCCGCTGTTAAATGAAGAAGAACTGAGCTATTACCGCCGGGGCAAGAATTCCCACGTCCACGCCGTGCCCAAGGCCTCCACTCCGGCCCAGTACGCCAAGGCCACCGGCCTGGAAGCCATGCTGGGGGCTATGTACCTGGCTGGAAAGACCGAGCGGATTAACGAACTGTTCTGTGCGGTGATGGCGGAAATGGACTAAGACCCTCCCCTTCGGGTGTCGAAAACCCCCTTCGGGGCTTTCCGCCAAACTTTTGCGGCCTGACCCGCGCATAATTTTGCCGTCACGGACGGCAAAATTCCACACTCTCAGGCCGAGCTGTATTTTCCCCGAGGTACACGCCCCCGTGGAAAATGATTTGGACTTTATTTGCCGCAGAAGCGGCAAACTCTGCAAGACTTTTTGGATATGCTGCCTTCCCTGCGGGGATGCGATATAAGGAGAACAACCAATGGCATTTGATGCGATTTTTTTATCGGCGGTGCTGGATGAGATTCGGGGCCGGGCTCTGGGAGCCCGAATCGACAAGATTCACCAGCCCAGCCGGGACACCCTGATTTTACATCTGCGGTGCAAGGAGGGACGGGAAAAGCTGCTGTTTGCGGCAAACCCCACCGCCCCCCGTCTGCACTTTACCCAGGCCAGCCCGGAGAATCCCGCGGAGCCGCCTATGTTCTGTATGCTTCTCAGAAAGCACCTCATGGGCGCCAAGCTGGTGGAGATTACCCAGCCCCCCATGGAGCGGGCGGCTTCCTTTATTTTTGACAGCACCGACGAAATGGGCTTTCCCGTACAGAAAACCCTGGTGGCGGAGCTGATGGGCAGAACCTGCAACCTGTACCTGCTGTCTCCGGAGGGACGGATTCTGGACTGCCTGAGACGGGTGGGCCTGGACGAAAGCGCCAAGCGCGCGGCCCTGCCGGGCCTGATGTACCAGGCCCCGGAGCCTGTGACCAAGCGGGAAATCCCGGGCCTGACCCAGGGGGACTATGCAGCGATTCTGCGGGCGCCCGGTGCGGACCTGATTTCGGAGCGGCTCATGGACAACCTGGGGGGCCTTTCCCCGCTGGTGTGCCGGGAGGCGGCGCTGTTTGCCGCCGGGGACACCGATGCCCGGATCGAGGGACGGGACCCGGATGTTTTGGCGGAAAAGCTCTATCTTTTCTTTGCGGAGCACGTGGGCCATCCTGCACCTTATTATTATGCCCAGGCAGACGGCACCCCCAAGCAGTTTGCTTTCTGCCCCATCCGCCAGTATGGCAGCTGTGAGGAAGGGGAGAGCTTCAGCGCCCTGCTGGACAGCTACTACACCGTCCGGGACCGGAAGGACGCCATGCGGCAGAAGAGCCAGGCGGTGCGAAAGACCGTTACGAACCTGTGCCAGCGCATCCGCAGAAAGCTTGCCATCCAGGAAAAGGAGCTGACGGCTACCTATGACCGGGAGCGTCTGCGCCAGCTGGGAGACATTCTCACAGCCAACCTCTACCGGGTGGAGAAGGGACAGACCAGCATTTCCTGCGAGGACTTCTACGACGAGGAGATGAAGCCGGTGGAAATTCCCCTGTCTCCCATCCTCAGCCCCCAGCAGAATGCGGCAAAGTTCTATAAGGACTACACCCGGATGAAGAACGCAGAAAAGGAGCTGACCCACCAGATGAACCTGGGCCGGGAGGAGCTCACCTATCTGGAAAGCGTTCTGGAGGAGCTGGGCCGGGCAGACACCGAGGCAGAGCTGGAGGAAATCCGCCAGGAGCTCCAGTCCCAGGGCTATCTCCGGCAGGAGAGCAGCCGCCGCCAGCCCAAGAAGGGCAAGCTGCCCCCCATGCGCTTTGAGTCCACCGACGGCTATCCCATCTACGTGGGCCGGAACAACCGCCAGAACGACGAGCTGACCTTCAAGCTGGCCCGGAAGGATGACATCTGGTGCCACGCCTCCAAGGTCCACGGCTCCCATGTGATTATCTCCTGCGGCGGCACGGTGCCTCCGGATGATACGGTGACCCAGGCGGCCCAGCTGGCAGCTTACTATTCCGAGACCTCCGGCGGTCAGAACATCCCCGTGGATGTGACCCAGGTTCGGCAGGTGAAGCGGATTCCAAGCGGAAAGCCCGGCATGGTGATCTATCACACCTACCGCACCGCCATTGTCAATCCCTATAAGGACATTGTGGTGGATGCCCTCAACGCAGAAAAAAAGAACACGGAAGAATAAAAATCAGCGGGCCGAATTCCAGAATCTGGGATTCGGTCCGCTTTTTTGCTTTTTGACCCTGTTTTGACGGAAAAACGGGGAAAAGAGAATGGATTGTATCAAATCCGGCAGAAGGGACACAATGAAGCCGGGAGAAAAAACAGCCTCCGGCGTAAAATTAAAAATTTATTCAAAAACCGGGTATTGACATTGTTAGCACTCAATGGTATAGTGTGCTTAGCACTCAGAGAGATGGAGTGCTAAGAAGAAAAGGAGGAATCATCGTGGAACTGACCGATCGGAAAAAGAAGGTCCTGCGTTCAGTTGTAGACCTGTATATCCGGACGGCAGAGCCGGTTGGCTCAAAGGCCATTACCGAGCTCCCCGATATGAAGTTCTCCTCCGCCACCATCCGTAATGAGATGGCAGACTTAACCAACATGGGTTATCTGGAGCAGCCCCACACCAGCGCCGGGCGGATTCCTTCCGCCGCAGGTTATCGGCTGTATGTGGATGAGCTGATGATGGATTACCGTCTGAGTATGGACGAGACCAAGTCCATTAACCAGGCCATTGAGGAAAAGATGCAGCGGGTGGACAAGATGGTGGAAAAGGTTGCAAAGCTGGTTTCCCAGGCAACCGAGCTTCCCGCCATCAGCGCAGCCTCCCGGCAGCGTTCTCTCACCATCCAGCGCTATGACCTGATTCTGGCAGGAGCCGGCAGCATCATTCTGGTGCTGATGCTTTCCGAAGATCAGCTGGTCAACAAGCTCATTAAGCTTCCGGTGGAAATCTCCGAAGCGGACCTCAAGCTTCTGGGGGCGGTGCTGAACGCCACCATGACTGAGATTCCGGTGGAGGGCTTCACCCGGGAACTGATGGATAAAGTGATGCGCTCCGCAGGTGCAGCTGCAAGCCTGGTCCCCGTTGTGGTGGACTTCGCAGTGGATACCCTCCGCAGCAGCGGCGGCACCAACCTGGCCATTGCCGGACAGTCGAGGCTTCTGGGACTTCCCGAGTATCGGGATGTGGACAAAGCACAGAAGATCCTGGAGACCATCGATGAAGAGGCACTGAGCAATCTCCCCGCCGTCATGCAGGACACCAACGGAACCAAGGTTCTGGTGGGACCCGAGAATGTGGCGGATGAACTGAAGGACTCCTCCGTTGTCGTGACCAAGTTCGACATTGGAGACGGGATGCAGGGTATGATCGGTGTGGTAGGTCCCACCAGAATGGACTATGCCAAGGTCACCGCCCGGCTGAGCTATTTTGCAGAGTCCCTCAGCAAGATGTTTGCAAAGCCTGAGCAGCCTCAGCTGCCGGAGCCTGACAATAACGATTCCATAGGAGGCACGAACCGTGGCGAATAAAGAAAAGAAGCAAGTAACCCCCGAGGAAGCGGTTGAAGAAGTTCTGGAGGAAACTCCCGAAGAAGTCAAGGAAGAAACCGTCACCGATCCCTGGGAGGAGAAATACAACGCGGAGCACGACGCACACCTGCGTCTGGCGGCAGATTATGATAACTTCCGCAAGCGAACCGCAAAGGAGAAGGAGCAGACCTACGGAAACGGCAAGGCCGATGCAGTAGAAAAGCTGCTTCCCGTTTACGATAATCTGGAGCGGGCCCTGAATCAGCCCACCGAAGACCTGGCCTATAAGAAGGGCGTGGAGCTCACCATGACGGAGCTGGTAAAGATCCTCAATGGCCTGGGCGTGGAAATCTTCGGCGAGGCGGGGGAGAGCTTCGACCCCAATATGCACAACGCTGTGATGCACACCGAGGATGAGACCCTGGGAGAGAATGTAATCGCTCAGGTGTTCCAGAAGGGCTTCAAGCTGGGCGAAAAGATTGTCCGCTTCGCCATGGTCCAGGTGGCTAACTAATTTTGTATAAACTTTTTCATATCATATAGGAGGAACTTAAAATGGGTAAAATTATTGGTATCGATTTAGGAACTACTAACTCCTGTGTCGCTGTCCTGGAAGGCGGCGAACCCGTTGTTATTGCCAACGCCGAAGGCACTCGCACCACTCCCTCTGTGGTGGCCTTCTCCAAGACCGGCGAGCGTATGGTGGGCCAGGTTGCAAAGCGCCAGGCTGTTACCAACGCTGACCGCACCATCGCTTCCATCAAGCGTCACATGGGTGAGAATTACCACGTGACCATCGACGACAAGGGCTACACCCCCCAGGAAATCAGTGCTATGATTCTGCAGAAGCTGAAGGCTGACGCAGAGGCATACCTGGGCACCACCGTTTCCGAGGCTGTCATCACCGTTCCTGCTTACTTCTCCGACGCACAGCGTCAGGCTACCAAGGACGCAGGCAAGATTGCCGGTCTGGAAGTTAAGAGAATCATCAACGAGCCCACCGCAGCTGCCCTGGCTTACGGCCTGGACAAGGAGACCGAGCAGAAGATCATGGTTTATGACCTTGGCGGCGGTACCTTCGATGTGTCCATCCTGGATATCGGCGACGGCGTCATCGAGGTTCTGGCTACCGCAGGCGACACCCGTCTGGGCGGCGATGACTTCGACCAGCGGATCATGGACTACCTGGTTGAGGAGTTCAAGAAGGCTGAGGGCATCAACCTGGCAAACGACAAGGTCGCTATGCAGCGTCTGAAGGAAGCTGCTGAGAAGGCTAAGATCGAGCTGTCCGGCATGACCACCACCAACGTGAACCTGCCTT
>JAHHRT010000210.1 GCA_020025615.1 Oscillospiraceae bacterium
CCTGCCGGAGCTGGTTGAGCTTCTTCTGTGCGGCCAGCCGTTTCAGCCGGTCAGCGGTGACGGCCTCCAATTCTGCCTCCGCTTGCCGGACTTGGCTGTCCAAGGTGTTCAGTTCCCGGCTCAGTGCCGCCTTATCTGCGGTCACTTGCTGCTTCATCCGTTCCATTTCCTCGGCCTGGACCGGGGAAAGGCGTTCCAGCTGTGTCTCCAGCAGCGCCTCCGTCGGCACCAGATCATCCAGCGGGTGGGGACGGCTGCTCCCTTTCAGCCAGTGGGGGGATCTCCGCTCATCCTCCGTGCAGCGCTCCGCCGGAAGCTCCAGGATGCGGCGGCAGGCTGCATCATCCAGAGCTTTGCCGCTCTCCGTCACCCCGCATAGCACAGCGTGTTCGGTGCGGCTGGAGCCTGATATAAGGGCGACGGTGTAGAGTGCGATCTGACACGGTTCTGGCACTGTTGGAATGGTCAAGACACCCTCACTGGCAACCTCAAGGGCGTGGAGAATGTCTCGGCCGATGATGCTGGACAGGGTGAGCTGCCCGGCCTTGGGCTTGAAGTCCCTGGCCATGCCGTACACCTTCTGACTGCGATAGGGGCGGTTCCGGCTCCCTGTCCAGTAGTAGAACAGCACTGGAAGCTCCTGATATTCGGTAGCCGTAATGGTTCGGCTGGCTTCGTCGATCACAAAATGACAATCGTTATTTTCCTCATTGTAGCGTATAAAGAACCATTTTGCAATTTCCCAAAGGTCATGATTTAGCTCCTGCCCACGGCGATCCACATAGTTGGGCGTAATGGTTACCTTTTCGGCCAGCTCCTTGGTGAAGGTAGTAAACAGAATATCCTCCGCAGCGGAGACGGTCTGCCGGTTTTCCTCCTCATGGGAATCCAGGGTTTGCCCAAAAAGTTATTCTTGTCGATAAAGGCCACGGAAAGCACATCGTTCTCCTGGCCCAGCCGGTGGCAGCGGTCGATCCGCTGCTCCATCTTCAACGTGTTATATGGCAGGTCGTAGTGGATGATAAAGGAGGCTTCCTCCAGGTTGAAGCCCTTGGCTCCGTTGTCGGTGGATACCAGCACCTCACCG
>JAHHRT010000211.1 GCA_020025615.1 Oscillospiraceae bacterium
CGGTCGAACTGCATACCCTCAACCACATCCAGGCCGGTCTCAGCGGTCTTGGACTCCTCGATGGTGATAACACCCTCGGTGCCAACCTTCTCCATAGCCTCAGCAATCAGCTTGCCGATGGACTCGTCGCCGGAAGAGACGGTGCCGACACGGGCGATATCGTCAGAGCCGGACACGGGAACAGAGTGCTCCTTGATGGCGCCGACAGCAGCCTCAACAGCCTTCTCGATGCCCTTACGCATAACAATGGGGTTTGCACCGGCGCTCAGGTTCTTGAGGCCCTCACGGGTGATGGCCTGAGCCAGAACGGTAGCGGTGGTGGTGCCGTCACCGGCGATGTCGTTGGTCTTGGTAGCGACCTCACGGATGAGCTGTGCGCCCATGTTCTCGAAGGGGTCCTCCAGATCCACTTCCTTAGCGATGGTCACGCCATCGTTGGTGATGAGGGGAGCGCCGTACTTCTTGCCCAGAACCACATTGCGGCCCTTGGGTCCCAGAGTAACCTTAACGGTATCAGCCAGCTGATCAATACCAGCCTGTAACTTCTTGCGAGCTTCTTCGCCGTAAACAATCATCTTAGACATGATTCAGATCCTCCTTAATCGGTAACGACAGCCAGGATGTTATCCTGCTTGACGAACTTGTAATCCACCTTGTCCAGGGTCACGTTGGTGCCAACAAACTGGTCAACGACCACGCGGTCACCCACAGCCACAGTCATCTGCACATCCTTAGTGCCGGGGCCAACGGAAACGACCTCGTAGATTGCGGGCTTTTCCTTAGTGCTGGTTGCGAGGACGATACCGGAAACGGTGGTCTCCTGAGCTTCATGCTGCTTGAGCAGGACATTGTCTGCCATAGGCTTCAGTTTCATGATGATTCCTCCATACAAAGTGTATTTAGACCGCAGGCTTTTGAGGGCCTGCCTTTATCTACTTACTCATTAGCACTCCTATCTCCTGAGTGCTAATACATAATACCCCAACCCGGCAAAAAAAGCAAGGGGTAATCATGTATTTTCTGTAAATAATTTTTGAAACAACCTGTCCCTTCGGATTTCTGATTCCTCCTCT
>JAHHRT010000212.1 GCA_020025615.1 Oscillospiraceae bacterium
CCGGCATCGTCACGGGAGAAGCCGAAGGTCATCTGGGTCAGGTCGTTGGTGCCGAAGCAGAAGAATGCGGCTTCCTTTGCCACTTCGTCCGCAGTCAGGCAGGCACGGGGAATCTCCATCATGGTGCCCACTTCATACTTGAGGTTCAGGTCGGAAGCGGCGATTTCTGCATCCGCAGTCTTCACCACAACATCCTTCACATACTTGAGCTCCTTGTCGTCGCCGACCAGAGGAATCATGATCTCGGGAACAATGTTCCACTGGGGATGGTCCTTAGACACATTGAGGGCAGCACGGATGACAGCCTTGGTCTGCATCACAGCAATCTCAGGATAGGTGACGCACAGACGGCAGCCGCGGTGGCCCATCATGGGGTTGGCTTCGTGGAGGCCGGAGATAATGTCCTTGATCTGCTGGACCGTCTTGCCCTTGGCCTCAGCCACTTCCCGGATCTCCGCCTCGGTGGTGGGAACGAACTCGTGGAGAGGAGGATCCAGGAACCGGATGGTCACAGGATAGCTCTCCATAGCGGTATAAATGGCTTCAAAGTCAGCCTGCTGCATGGGCAGGATCTTTGCCAGAGCGGCTTCACGCTCCTCACGGGTGTCAGAGCAGATCATCTCACGGAATGCGCCGATACGGCCTTCCTGGAAGAACATATGCTCGGTACGGCACAGGCCGATGCCTTCTGCGCCCAGCTCACGGGCCTTCTTGGCATCCCGGGGGGTGTCGGCGTTGGTGCGCACGCGCAGTCTGCGGTACTTGTCAGCCCAGGCCATGATCCGGCCGAACTCGCCGGCAATCTCAGCTTCCTTCGTGGGAATCAGGCCGTCATAGATGCAGCCGGTGGAGCCATCCAGGGACAGGCAGTCGCCCTCATGGTAGGTCTTGCCAGCCAGGGTGAACTGCTTGTTCTCCTCGTCCATCACAATACCGGAGCAGCCGGAGACACAGCAGGTGCCCATGCCGCGGGCCACAACTGCTGCATGAGAGGTCATGCCGCCGCGGACGGTCAGGATGCCCTGTGCAGCCTTCATGCCCTCGATGTCCTCGGGAGAGGTCTCCAGACG
>JAHHRT010000213.1 GCA_020025615.1 Oscillospiraceae bacterium
AGCAGTGCGGCCGCCGATACCCCATAGTACCGGGCCGCCCGTAAAATCACCTCGTCCCTGGGGACCCGATGCCCCTCCTCGTAGGCCCGCAGGGCCTCCACCGTGATGCCTAATGCCTCCGCCGCCCTCTGCCGGGTCCTGTTCCCGCGAAGCCTGCGCAGAAGCCCGCCTAAGTCTTCCATCCTTCCCAACTCCTTTCCCCATGCGTTCCCGCTGGCGTTTTTGCAAGCACATTTCGTGCTCATGCCAACATAGTACACTCTTTGTGCACTTCTGTCAATTGTCAAAAGCACGAATAGTGAACAAAATATATCTGCACTAATTGTGCACTTTTTATCGTTGACTCTAAGCACGTATCGTGTATAATAATATCAAAAAGGAGGAGAAGGTCTATGTCAAGATTTTCAGAACGCTTGAAGCAGCTTCGCCGTGAGCGGGAGTGGACTCAGCAGAACGTAGCCGACCGACTGAAGATTTCCAAGAGCAGTGTGAATATGTACGAGCGCGGCGAGCGGGAGCCCGGTATTCAAACTTTGGAGGCCATTGCAGACCTCTTTAACGTGGATATGAACTACCTGATCGGCACCTCGGACATTCCCAATCATGCTGTGGAGGAGACGCTGAAAGCCAATCTGGTGCCCTTCTCCCCCACCCATCGGATTCCCATTTTGGGCCGGATTCGGGCCGGTCTGCCCCTCTATGCGGAGGAGCACGTGGAGGGCTACACCTACACGGAGCTGAACGGCGGTGCAGAATACTTCGCCCTTCGGGTCACCGGGGACAGCATGAGTGCGGCCCGGATTGGGGACGGCGACACCCTCATTATCCGGCGGCAGGAGTGTGTGGAAAACGGGCAGATTGCCGTGGTATTGGTTGGCGACGACGAGGCCACGGTAAAGCGTTTCTACCAGACCGGGCACACAGTGACGCTGATGCCCCAATCCACCAACCCCATCCACCAGCCCCAAATCTACGACACCCGGCAGACCCAGATTCGCGTGGTAGGCCTTGTAGTCCAGAGCCTGATCAACTTCTAGGCGGGCAGTGCCCGCCTCCTCTGCGTGCCC
>JAHHRT010000022.1 GCA_020025615.1 Oscillospiraceae bacterium
GAACGCAGCGGGGATATGTAGTGCATTACGCTTACAGATACTTCTTAACTTCCTCAGAAGCCAGGGCAACATCGTCGGAGATGGTCATGGTAATTTCCATGTTATTGTCAGATGCGAACTTAGCGCACCATGCGACGAACTCTTCACCAGCAGCACGGTCATTGCCAATGGTCTTATACAGGTTGTCAATAAATACATGGGTAATATCGAAATTGCCGGCATGCAGACCGCTGAGCAGTCCCTTCAGCATCTCGGGGGTACGAATACCGTACTCCTGGGAATCCACCAGGCGAGCCTTGTGGCTGATGTCATAAGTCAGCTTCTTGCCATACTCAATGCAGACCACATCGCCGTTAGCCTGTGCAACAGCAGCGTTGATCGCATCGATGAGCTTTTTGGTCTTACCGGAGCCTTTGAGGCCCATAATTACATGAATCATCGGAATTTCCTCCTTTGCTTGCCATTTGATTGGCTTGTGGATATTTTACCAGGTTTAGCGAGATTTTGCAACTACTTTTTATGAATCTTTACAAATTCTTTTTCATTTTGCCTTTTGAGGGGTCTTACTTGGTCTCGTAACCGGGCTTACCCAGCAGCTGGAACATATTGCGCTTGTAGAGCTCAACACCGGGCTGGTTGAAGGGGTTGACGCCCAGCAGGTAAGCGGAAATGCCGCAGCTCAGCTCCAGGAAGTAGAACATTTCGCCCAGCTTCTCGTCGTTCAGCTCGCCCACATCCATGGTGATGACAGGCACGCCGCCGTCCACGTGAGCAGCCACAGTACCCAGGTAAGCCTTCTCGTCCACGTAGTCCAGGGTCCGGCCCTCCAGGTAGTTGAGGCCGTCCAGGTTCTTCCAGTCGGAGGGGATGGTGTACTTGTTCTCGGGAGCATCGAAGCGGACCATGGTCTCGAAGATGTTCCGCTCGCCGGCCTGAATCATCTGACCCAGGGAGTGCAGATCAGCGGTGAACTCAGCGGTAACAGGGAAAATACCCTTGCCGTCCTTGCCCTCGGACTCGCCGAAGAGCTGCTGCCACCAGCCGCCGAACATCTTAAAGCCGGGCTCAAAGGACTCAAAGAGCTCAATGGCCTTGCCGCGGCGATACAGCAGGTTACGGACAGCGGCATACTGCCAGGCAGGGTTCTCGAAGGAGCGCAGGTCATAGGTCTTCATAGCCTCGTAAGCGCCCTTCATCACCTTTGCAATGTCGATACCGGCAACAGCCATGGGCAGCAGGCCCACAGGGGTCAGCACGGAGAAACGACCGCCAACATTGGGGGGGATCACGAAGGACTCCCAGCCCTCTTCGGTAGCCATCTGCCGCAGAGCGCCCTTAGAGGGGTCAGTGATTGCGTAGGTGCGCTTTCTTGCGCCCTCGGTGCCGTACTTCCGCTCCAGCATCCAGCGCAGAGCTCTGGTTGCGATAGCAGGCTCAGTGGTGGTGCCGGACTTGGAGATGATGGCGATGGAGAAATCCTTGCCCTCCAGCAGGCGGCACAGCTCGTTCCAGTGGCGAGTGCTCAGGCCATTGCCGGCGAAGAAGATCTGAGGATTGCCCTTACCCTTGCCGATGTTGTGGTTGGGGCCCTGGAGAAGCTCAATGGCTGCGCGGGGTCCCAGGTAGCTGCCGCCGATGCCGATGACCACGAATACATCGCTGTCGCTGCGGATGCGGTCTGCTGCAACCTGGATGCGCTTCATTTCCTCGGTGGGCTCTGCCACAGGCAGGGTCTCCCAGCCCAGGAAATCATTGCCTGCGCCGGTGCCGTCCTTCAGGGTATTATGAGCAGCGGAAACCTCTTTTTCCATTGCCAGCAGGTCGGGAAGTGCAATTTCTCCCCAGACATTAGAGATATCAACTTTAATCATTGTGTAACATACACGACCTTTCTTACTATGTATCAGTCTCGCCTATATGTTACTCTAAAATCACTCTAAACGCAAGCCCCCGCAGAAAAATCTTTCGGCAGAATTTTCATTTTCTATGCTGGCTTTTTTCTTTCCGATTCTGTATAATAGAGCTTATGAAATATAAAGGAGGATCATTCCATGCGCTATGGATTTGGTGTGGATCTGGGCGGCACCACCGTCAAGATCGCATTTTTTGAAGATACTGGAAAAATGCTTGAGAAGTGGGAAATTCCCACAAATACTCAGGAAAACGGCAAACATATTCTCCCGGATATTGCGGCATCCATCCGGCAGTATCTCACTGAAAAGGGCTGTGAAGATTCCCGGATTCTGGGAATCGGCATTGGCGTTCCCGGCCCCGTCAACGGGGAAGGCGTGGTCAATCGCTGCATTAACCTGGGATGGGGTGTCTTTAACATCGCCCAGGAGCTTGGCGCCCTCACCGGCTTCCCGGTTACCGCCGGAAACGATGCCAATGTAGCCGCTCTGGGCGAATTCTGGCAGGGCGGCGGCAAGGACTGCCGGAATATGGTGTTTGTGACCCTGGGCACCGGCGTAGGCGGCGGTATTGTGGTGGACGGGCACCTGATCCACGGTGCCCACGGTTCCGGCGCTGAAATCGGTCACATGATTCTGGAGCGTGAGGAAGCCGAGGCCTGCAACTGCGGAAATCACGGCTGTGCCGAACAGTACTGCTCCGCCACCGGCGTGGTCCGGCTGGCAACCCGGTACCTTGCTTCCCACGACACTCCCTCCTCCCTGCGTGCCCTCTCCCCCATCACCTGCAAGGATGTTTTTGATGCAGGAAAGGCCGGGGATCCGGCAGCAGAGGCCATTCTGGCCCAGTTCTATCAGTACACCGGGCACCTGCTGGCCCTGGTCTGCAACACCATTGATCCCGATGTCGTTGTGCTGGGCGGCGGTGTCAGTAAGGCCGGCTCTATGCTGCTCACCGGGATTCGTCCCTACTTCGACAAGTATGTCTTCCATGCCGCTTCCGGCTGCACCTTTGCTCTGGCAACCCTGGGCAACGATGCCGGTGCCTACGGAGCCTTTAAGCTGGCTCTGGATGCCTGCGGCGGCTGAGATTTCCAAAAGGAATCCCATTTTTCTAAAAGCAAAACTTCGGGAGGAATCACAAGCATCTGTGATCCCTCCCGATTCAGCCTGTCAAAAAAGTCTTTTTTTCACAATATAACGCAAAATACGTCATCAGGAGACTTCGTCCATGATTCAAATTTCTGAGCACTTTACCTATCGAAAGCTCATTCGGTTTACCTTTCCCTCCGCTGTTATGATGGTTTTTACCTCCATCTACGGCGTGGTGGACGGCCTGTTTGTATCAAACTTCGCAGGCAAAACCGCCTTCGCCGCTGTGAACTTCATTCTCCCCTATCTGATGGTTTTGGGTGGAATCGGATTCATGTTCGGAAGCGGCGGAAGCGCCCTGGTCGCCAAAACCCTGGGAGAGCAGGACACCCCCAGGGCAAACCGGATCTTCACCTCTTTAGTCGTCACTTCCCTTTTGTCCGGCGTGGCGCTGGGAATTTTGGGATTTGTGTTTCTCCGTCCCGTCTCCTTCTGGATGGGAGCCCGGGGCCAGCTGCTGGAGGACAGCATCCTCTACGGCAGAATCTATCTGCTTGGAATCCCCGCCAGTGTGATTCAGTTCGAGTTTCAAAACCTGTATACCACTGCCGGAAAGCCCAAGCTGGGCCTATACTCCACTGTTGCCTCGGGTGTTGCCAACATTGTGCTGGATGCCCTGTTTGTGGCAGGCTTTTCCTGGGGACTGGTTGGAGCCGCTGCCGCCACGGTTTTGAGCCAGCTTCTGGGCGGCCTCCTGCCCCTTGTCTACTTCAGTCGCAAAAACACCAGTATGCTCCAACTGACCAAGTCCAAATTCGACGGCCCCGCCATGGTGCGCGTATGCAGCAACGGTGCTTCTGAACTGCTCAACAACATCTCCATGACTGTAGTCAGCATCCTCTACAATGTGCAGCTGCTGCGCTATGCCGGGGATGACGGTCTGGCTGCTTACGGTGTACTGATGTACATTGATTTTCTCTTTATTTCCATCTTCCTGGGCTACGTACTGGGAGTTTCCCCCATCATCAGCTACCATTACGGTGCGCAGAATCACAAGGAGATTCGGAGCCTGCTGCAAAAAAGCCTTGTCATCATCGGCACCTGTTCTCTGCTGATGTTTGCCATATCGGAGCTGTCGGCAGGCCCGGTATCCCGGCTGTTTGTGGGCTACGACTGTGCGCTTCTCGCCATGACCCTGCGGGGATTTTTGCTGTTCTCCTTCAACTTTCTCTTTGCCGGCATGGGAATTTTCGGCTCTGCATTCTTTACAGCTCTGAATAATGGACTGATTTCCGCAATTCTCTCCGGTATGCGGACCATTGTATTTCAGATTGCTTTTGTGCTGATTCTGCCGCTCTTCTGGAATATCGACGGAATCTGGCTGTCGGTTGTCGTCGCAGAATTTCTGGCAGCTCTGCTGAGTATGGTGACAATCCTGCTGAAGCGAAAAACCTATCACTACTAATCTGCATAATTTAAGGCCCGCAAGTCGCTTCGACTTGCGGGCCTTAAATTATTTCCCTTTACAGGAATCTTGGCAGCAGCTGCACGTTCCGCCGCAGCAGCCGTTTTTCCGTTTTTTTCGAATCTTGCCAATGGCCCAGAGGGAATACACCGCCAGAGCCAGCAGAATGAGAATCGTAATGACCATGTTCTGCCTCAGAACAGCATACCGATTTGGTACACTGCAAAGGTAATCACCCAGGCCACCGCCAGCTGGAAGAAAGCCGAGAACAGCATCCATTTGGTGCTGCCGGATTCTCTGCGGATCACAGCCAGAGTTGCGGCGCAGGGAATGTACAGCAGGCAGAAGATCATCAGGCACAGAGCGTTGAGCTGGGTAAAGCCCATGCCGCCCAGGATTCCCACCAGGGTGTTCATACCCGCCTCAGCGGTGAGGTTGGGAACTGCGAAGAGCACTGCACAACTGGACACCACCACTTCCTTGGCGGAGATGCCGGCAATGAGAGCCACGGCAACCTGCCAGAAGCCCAGACCGATGGGACGGAAGAAGGGCTCCAGCCAATGACCGATGATGGCGCCGAAGCTTTCGGTCATCTCCGTGGTGTAGCCCTGGGGGCCAAAGTTCAGGATGACCCACATGAGGATGGAAGCAATGAAGATGGTCGTGCCGGCCTTAGTGAGGTAATCCTTCACCTTTTCCCAGACATAAATCGCAACCGTCCGTGCACTGGGAGCCTTGTACTCGGGCAGCTCAATGAGCAGATAGTTTTCAGACTTTTTCTTATCGATGAGATGGATGCAAGCCGCCACCAGGATGGCAACCACCAGGCCGATGAGGTACATGGAGTAGGCCACCAGCATCGCATGCTTTGCAAAGAACATCTCCGCAAAGAGAATGTAGATGGGAAGTCTTGCGCTGCAGCTCATAAAGGGCGTAATGAGCATCACCTTAAACCGATCCCGGCGATTTTCCAGAGAGCGAGAAGCCATAATGGCGGGAACCGTACAGCCAAAGCCCAAGATCATGGGAATGAAGGCTCTGCCGGACAGGCCCAGCTTACTCATAAGGCCCTCCATCACATAAGCAACTCTTGCCATGTAGCCGCTGTCCTCCAGGAAAGCCAGGGCCAGGAACAGGATGAAGATATTGGGCAGGAAGGATAGAATACCACCCACACCGGCAATAATGCCGTCAGATAGCAGCGAACATAGGATTGGGCTGACCCCCGCCCCGGCAAGACTGCTGCTCACCCATAGGGACAGGCACTCCACTCCGGCTTCAAAATAGCCCTTGATCCAGTCACCAATGGTAAAGGTCAGGAAGAACACCAGGGCCATGATTCCCAGAAAAATGGGAATCCCCCAAATTCGATGGGTGAGAACCCGGTCCACCTTCTCCGTCAGCGCATCCTGGCGGTCCTTGTTCACCAGAACCTCCTGGATGATTTCCTGAATGAAATCATACTTTTCGTTGATGATGTCAGACTCGTAGTTCCGATCGATCACATCGGGAAGATCCACGGGATACTGCTGGGTGATCTCCCGGTCCTGCTCTAAGAGCTTGATGGCGTGCCAGCGGTAGTTGGGAAGCTCCGGATACCGCTTTTTCAGCTCCGCAATAATCAGGTCGATTTTATCCTCAATGGGATCACTGTACACCATGGCATACTCGCTGTGGTGGTCGTGGCAGTGCTTGGAGGCATAGTCGTGGTCATGTTCCAGATTGTCCGGGCTGCTGCTGTCCTTGTGGTGGGCCGCTGCGTGGAGCAGCACCTCCAGGCCGGTCCGCTTTCTGGCGGACACAGGAATCACAGGGATGCCCAGCATTTCCGGCAGGCGGTGAATGTCAATCTCCATGCCCCGCTTTTCCACGATATCCATCATATTGAGCGCCAGAATGACAGGCTTTCCCAGTTCCAGCAGCTGCAAGGTGAGATAGAGGTTGCGCTCCAATGCAGAGGCATCCGCCACGTCCACAATCACGTCCACCTCATCACTGAGGATAAACTGCCGGGACACCTGCTCCTCCATGGTGTAGGAGGTCAGGCTGTAAGTACCGGGCAGGTCCACCAGCCGAATGTCCAGGCCATGGTGCTTAATGGCACCCTCCACCTTTTCCACGGTGACGCCGGGCCAGTTGGCAACCTTGAGATTTGCACCGGTATAGGCATTAAACAGCGTAGTTTTTCCGCAGTTCGGGTTTCCAATGAACCCGATGGTTAGATTTTCTTTCATCAGATTCACCTCACAGTAATATTCTTTGTAATATTGCGGCCCAGGGCAAACCGTGTTCCCCGAATCCGCACAATGAGAATTCCCCGTCCCTTGCAGTTGAGGACAGAAACCTTGGTGCCCCGGGTCATACCCAGAGCCTCCAGGCGTTTTTCCATATGAACAGGCAGCTCGATGTTCAGCACCTCATAGCTCTCGCCAATCTTGCCGCTGCTCAGCGGCATGGTCTGTGTCTCGATCTGATTCATCCGATTCCCTCCTTCTCATGAATAGAAACAGGTCTTCTCCTGGTGCACCCATGGGAAGACCTGACCTACCGACGGAATACAGCCTTTTGGGGCTGTATCGCCCGCTTGTCTCTTTCGTATCGACTTTTCACGATACTCCAAAATCCGACCTCTGTCAAATCATTTGGACGAAATCATAGGTATTTATAAGAATTGTATTGAAAATGGTATCCATGCAAAAAGTAAAAATTTTCGCCCTGCCGCTTGAATTCTCGGCAGGGCGATGATTTTCTTGGTATCAGGCATCCAGCGCCATTCTTGCGGCTCGGACGGCCTCGGGATCGGTCTGCTGGATATGCCACTCGTCCAGCCCCGGTATTCCCATTGGCACCCCATGGCGGCGGAACTGCATCCCGCTCTCAAGCTCCGTCTTTCCGCTCATGTGGAAGGCCCGGGCAGCAGGAAGCTTCTGACGGAATTCCTCAATGACCTTGGCATTTACGCCGGCACCGATGAGCACCTCAGGGCCGTTTTCCAGGTCCCGCAGGCCCAGCATCCCGGAAATGGCCTCCTGTCCGCAGCGGCAGCAGGAAGCGCCGCCGGAGGTCAGCACCGTGTCAATGCCCAGCTTTCCGGCATCCATATAGGTTTTCACCGGATCCCGGGACACATCGATGCAGCGATGGAGGGTAATGCCCTTGTCGCCGCAGGCCTCAATCAGGGGCTTCATGGCCTCCTGGTCCAGCTCTCCTTCCGGGGTCAGGCAGCCAATGACGAAGCCGTCGGCTCCGGCTTCCTTGAGGGACAGAATCTGTATTCTGAGCATCTCCCGTTCCTCGGGCGTGTAGAGAAAGTCTCCTGCCCGGTGGCGCATCAGGCAGCGAATGGCAATATCCGACTCCTGGCGGATCTGCCGCAGCAGGGCCTCATAGGGGGTAAGACCGCCCACTGCCAGGGCGCTGCAAAGCTCCAGCCGATCTGCACCGGCTGCAATGGCCTGCCGTGCAGAAGCCAGGCTGTCCACACAAACTTCCAATATCTTTTTCATAGATTCTTTTCTCCTCTACCGAATTCGTTTTCCGTTGAGAACCGCTTCTTCCAGCGCCCCCTTGTTATACCGGAGGGTCAGCAGGAAGAAAGGCGCGTCCTTCCACAGAAGGTCCAGGAAAATCTTGTCGCCCTCCCATTTGGGCAGGGCATCCACAAATTCCCGGCTGACCCACTGCAGGTCCCCTTCGCTGCACTCGATCAGTTCCCCTTCAAAGCCGTCCGCTGTGAAGAGGTACATATACTCACCCTCCTCGGGATTCTCTGTCAGAAAGGTGACAACGCCCCGGCAGGCATAGCTGGTGAGGGTGAGTCCGGTCTCCTCCTTGGCCTCCCGAAGCAGGCACTGGTCCGGGCTTTCCTGGTCCTCGAACTTGCCGCCAATGCCGATCCACTTATCTTTATTGATATCATTCTTCTTTTTCACCCGGTGGAGCATGAGCACCTCATCTCCCCGGAGGACATAGCAAAGGGTGGTATTGAGCATAATCAGGGCACCTCCCGAATGAGGCGGATGGCAAGATGCTGATTCACTGCCTCCACTTGACTGTGGCCCTCTTCCCGCTCACCGTCCAGCGTCCAGGGCATATCGGGGTCGGCCCAGACCTTAATCTCATGCCCGCTGCAGAAGGTAATCATAGCACAGTTGTACTTCTGAGACTGAACCGCCTGGATGCACTCGTGGATTTCCAGCAGGTTCCGGGGAGCACGGACCAGCAGCACTTCCAGCAGTCCGTCGCTCATATCCACCAGGCTGGGGTCCAGGGTCAGGATACCGCCCACAGAGGTGGAGTTGGAGATGGCACCGAAGAGGAAGTCGTCCTCCACCACCCGTCCGTCGATCTCCATGCGGATGTGCTCCTTGCGAATCTGGGAAAGCTCAGTGATTCCTTCCAGCACATAAGCAGTGTGACCCAGTGCGTTTTTCACGTTCTGGGGTGTTACATAGCTGGCCCGGGTAAAGGCACCGAAGGAAGCCACATAGGCAAAGTACCGATCTCCGAACTTGCCCACATCGTAGGCAACCGGCTTCCCGTCCAGCACCAGCTGGGCCGCCTGCATCACGTGGGTCGGCAGGTGCATACTGGCAGCAAAATCATTGGTTGATCCGGCAGGAATGTAGCCCACCGGCACATCCAGCCCATTTTGCAGCAGACCGGAAATGGTCTCGTTAAAGGTTCCGTCGCCGCCGCAGCAGACAACCAGATCCATGTCGCCAGCCCGCTCGCCTACCACCCGGGAAGCGTCTCCGGGGCCGGCGGTCATATGAATCATAACCTCATATCCCGCCCGATTATATAACCCGATAATCTCCGTGAGATAGCGGTTGGCCCGCCGCTGACCGGAGTAGGGGTTCATTACAAACAGCATTTTCTTCATAACACTGACCTCACTCTATGGTTACACGCTTCCCACCGCCCAAGACGACATAAGCGCACGATCTCTTTTACAGAATCATTATAACACGTTCCGAGGGCCGGGGCAATAGAGCTTCTATGTTCTCAGAAAAGTTCACGAAACATTCACATTCCATTGAAATTCACCGCTGCGGATGGTATAGTATTGGCAAATCAGTTTGGAGGGATTCCATGCTCACCGCAAACGAATACTACAGAAAACGCTTCGGCTGCAAGGTCTATAAGCTGTCCTTAGACGGAGGGTTCACCTGCCCCAACCGGGACGGCACCCTGGGAACCAGGGGCTGCCTTTTCTGCTCGGAAGCAGGAGGCGGGGATTTTGCCGAAAAAGGCCCTATCCCACAGCAGCTGGAAGAGGCCCGGAAGCGGGTCAGTGCCAAAATCAAGGATGGAAAGTACATTGCCTACTTCCAGGCCTTTACCAACACCTACGGCCCGGTGGAGCACCTGGAAGCCCTCTACCGCCAGGCCCTCGTCCCTGAGGACGTGGTAGGGCTTGCCATCGGCACCCGCCCAGACTGTCTTCCCCCGGAGACCGTGGCGCTTCTGGCCCGGATCAACCGGGAGAAACCCGTGACGGTGGAACTGGGGCTGCAAACCGCCTTCGACGAAACCGCCCGGCGGATTCGCCGGGGGTATCCCATGTCCGTTTATACAGACGCCGTTGGGCGGCTCAAGGAGGCCGGGATTGAGGTGGTGACGCACATCATCATCGGTCTGCCCAGAGAAACCGGGGATATGGCAGTAGAAACCACCCGCCAGGTGGTGGCAGCCGGCACCGACGGGGTCAAGTTCCACCTGCTCCATGTGCTTCGGGGGACAGATTTGGAGCAGCTGTATCTGGCAGGCAAATACACCTGTCTGACCCTGGAAGCGTACGGGGAAATTCTCGCCCGCTGTGTCGCCGCACTGCCGCCCCAGGTGGTCGTCCACCGCATTACAGGAGACGGGGCAAAGCGGGACCTGGTGGCCCCGCTCTGGTCCGGGGATAAAAAGCGGGTTATAAACTACCTGAACGCCATCCTTCGTTGATTTCCACAATTTCTTAAAAAACAGTTCATAATTATCTGGACTTTTTTGACAATTTCCGTTATGATAGAAAGGACGTCCGGCTTTTCCGGCAAAAAAGACAGAACGGAGGCTCCTTTTATGAAGCTCGACACCAAGCGCACGGTCCTTGTGGGCTTTGCCTTTCTATCCATCTGCGCTTTCTGGCAGATGTACGACAACCTGATTCCCCTGATTTTAACCAACAACTTTCATCTCAATGAAACGCTCTCCGGCATGATCATGGCTGCCGACAATGTGCTGGCTCTGTTCCTGCTGCCTCTCTTTGGCGGGCTGTCGGATAAATGCAAAAGCTCTCTGGGGCGGCGCCGTCCCTTCATTCTCTTCGGAACCCTTTCCGCTGTGCTGCTGATGCTGGGCCTGCCCCTGCTGGCAGACAGCTACCACGCAGTGCCCACAACCGCAAAGCTGGCAGCCTTTATCTTCATTCTCAACCTGCTTCTCATTGCTATGGGCACCTACCGCAGCCCCGCCGTGGCTCTGATGCCCGACATCACCCCCAAGCCTCTGCGCTCCAAGGCAAATGCCATTATTAACCTGATGGGTGCCATTGGCGGTATTCTGTATCTGCTCATTACCACCTTCCTGTACCGCACCACCGGCGCAGACTATGTAAGCTACTTCCCCCTCTTCGCCATTGTGGGCGGCATTATGCTGACGGCCCTGCTGGTCGTTATGTTCCTGGTGAACGAGCCGAAGCTGGTGGAGCAGCAAAAGCAGTATGAACTGGCTCACCCCGAGGACAACCTCACAGTGAGCACCGATTCCGGGGAGCAGCTTCCCAAGGAAGTTCGGAAAAGCCTTGCTTTCCTGCTGATCTCCATTGCCCTGTGGTTCATCGGCTACAACGGCGTGACCACCTGGTTTTCCGTCTATGCACAAAAAATCTGGCATATGCCCCTGGGCACCGCTAACACCTGTCTCACCATTGCCACCGCCGGTGCCATTGTGAGCTATATTCCTGTGGGCAGTGTCGCCAGCCGCATCGGACGCCGCCGGACCATCCGCTTCGGCACCCTGCTTCTGGCCGGCAGCTTCCTGGCTGCTTTCCTGTTCACCCTGACCAGCGACCATTTCAGCCCTCTGCTCTATGTACTTTTCCTGTTGGTGGGTCTGTCCTGGGCGGCTATCAGCGTAAACAGTCTTCCTATGGTGGTGGAGATGTGCAAGGGCAGCGAGGTGGGCAAGTTCACTGGTCTCTACTACACCTTCTCCATGTCTGCACAGATCATGACCCCCATTGTTGCCGGCTGGCTTCTCAACCACGTCAGCTATAAAACCCTGTTCCCCTACGCCTCCATTTTTGTGTTTGCCTCCTTTATCACCATGGGCTTTGTCCGCCACGGCGACAACAAGGTGGAAGTCAAGAAAGGCCTGGAAGCCTACGACGTAGAGGACTAGAAACGAGGAATCTCCCATGCTTTTCGTTCTAATTCTCCTGATTGTTTTATTATGTCTCTATCCCCTGCTTCTCCGGGGCCGCACCGATCACCCGGGGCTGGAAGCCCTGGGGAAATGGCAATACGCCCACCGTGGCCTCCATGGGGACGGCATCCCGGAAAACAGCATGGCAGCTTTCCAAGCCGCTCTGGAAGCAGGCTACGGCGTAGAGCTTGATGTTCATCTTCTGAAAGACGGCGGTCTGGGCATCATGCACGACTGGAACCTGGAACGCACCACAGGTGCCCAGGGAACCATGGAAGATCTTACTACCCAGGAACTCCAAAACTATCACCTGGGTGGAACCCAGGAGACCATTCCATCCTTCCAACAGGTTCTGGATCTGTTTCAGGGGAAAGCCCCTCTGATTGTGGAGTTAAAACCCACTATGCGCAACTATGCCCAGCTGGCCCAGACGGTCTGCGATGTTCTGGATCACTATGACGGTCCCTACTGTCTGGAATCCTTCGATCCCCGGTGTGTCCGCTGGCTGCGAAAGAACCGCCCGGAGCTCATTCGAGGCCAGCTTTCCGAGGATTTTCTCAGGAAAAAGAACAACCCCCTGCCCTGGATTCTGAAGTTCATCCTCACCTACTTCCTGGAAAACTTCTGGATTCGCCCGGATTTCATCGCCTGTGAATTTGCCAATCGGAACACCTGGAACAGCCGCTTCATTCGCAAGTGCTGGCACGTCCAGGGTGTCACCTGGACGCTCAAGTCCCAGGAAGAATACGACCAGGCAGTGCAGGAAGGGTTCATCCCCATCTTTGAGGGCTTCCGGCCCGTACCCCCGGAAAAGGATGCCAATTCCTGACCCGTCCGGTTTCCTTTCTGCGCCAATGCCGGAAATGGTCTTGACCATTCCGGCGGTACAGTTTGCAGATTCCATAGGGTGTTCGGCAAATTCGTACAACCACAATGACAGTCCGAACTCCTGCACAATACAGAGCAAGCCCTTTTGAAATGACAAAAGCCGGAGCGTATCACAGCGATACGCTCCGGCTTTGATTTTCCCCGTAGACAAGAACATCCCCGCTGTCAGAGAGAACAGCGGGGATTTCTGCAAAAGGGGTTTGGAAAGAAGAGAGGTAGAAAAAAGATCTACGGAGTTTGAAAGGCAGCGGCTCACGGCTTCCGCATCCTTTCTGCTATTAGATTACTTTTGTCATTTGAACACGCATTTACGGAATTGAAAACAAAAAACGTCCAAACTGTGAACAATTCGGCGCTGTCTCAACCGCTTGGTAAGGACGCCGTTATGCGCCTGTTTCCGGGATGCTTTGACAGCAGAAATCCACCTTTTTCCGGGGAAAAAGGTGGATTTCATAGGATTTTTATTTCTTCGGGAAAATCAGCGTAACCTTAAACAGGTCGCCGTCTACCAACAGCTCCAGCTTGCCGTGCTGCAGCTCCATAAGGCTCTTTGCAATGTTGAGGCCCAGGCCGCTGCCCTCGGTATTCCGGGAAACATCGCCCCGGACGAAGCGCTCCATAAGCTTATCACTGCTGATATTGAGCTGGTCGCGGGAAACATTCTTCACCGAGATCACCACATCCTCCTCCAGCTCCATGAGGTCCAGATAGACCCGAGTACCGGGAAGGGCATATTTTACCACGTTGCCAAGGAGATTGCTGAGGACACGCCACACCAGGCGGCCGTCTGCCATCATCATAACCTCTTCTTTATCGGGGTTGAATACCGGCACCAGCTGTGCACGGTCCAGCTTGTCGGAGAACTCTCCCAGGGCCTGCATCACTGCCTCTGTGGCATTCACCTGGGTAATCTCCGTCTGGAGATTTCCGGTGCTGGCCTTGCTCATCTCCATCAGGTCATCAATGAGCTTTTTGAGCCGCTGAGACTGCCGGGAGAGAACCTCCAGATATTCATCCTGCTCCATCTCTGTGTGGGGCTTTTCCAGCAGGTCCACATAGTTGATGATAGAGGTCAGAGGTGTCTTAATATCGTGGGAAACATTGGTAATCAGTTCTGTCTTCATCCGTTCGGATTTGAGCTGCTTGTCTGCTGCCACCATGGCAACCCCGGCAAGGCCGTTCAGCTCCTCTGCAAACTCCCGGAAGGAGCCCAGCAGAATCCGATCCTCCACTTTGGTTCTGAGATCTCCACGGCGCATCCGCTTGACACCGTCCAGGAGCTTTCCAAAGCAAAGCGCACCGTAGATGGTCGCCCCACTGGCAACGATAATGCCCACAAGAATCGGCGGGAAGGACCGGGAGACGAAGCAGAGGCAGAGAATCAAAAATACCAGGGATTCTGCCAGCAGCCACTGCCAGGTAACCGGCAGCAGGGACATCATATGATCGATCCCCTTGCCGGCAGCCTTGCAGCCAGCCTTGAGTTGATTGCCTGTCCAGCGAAGGACAGCAGGCAGCTTGCTGCAAAGCAGTGCCCACAGCCATCCCAGAAGCTGCCACAAAATTCGCAGCACCCGGAAAACAACGGTGTTTTTCCAAAGGAAGCCGTCGCCGGTCTTATACTGTGCAGCGCAGGCAAAGCAGAAGCCCACCACCAGCAGGCAGCCCAGGAAGCACGCAGCGCCTGCGGCACCTGCCAGAAGCAGCAGCGTATTAGAGAACAACTCACAGCCAATTTCTATGAGGAAAACAACGCCGATGCCTCCTGCCGCCACAAGAACGGCATAGAGATCCAGCGGCAGTCGGTTGAGTCCACCGGCCTGCGCTGTGTTGCTGCCAGGCTTTTTTCCGGCTGCACAAATCAGATAGGCCATGAGTACGGCAAACAGCAGCAGGCAGATACCCAGTGCCAGAATCAGTTCCCCTCGCCAGGGTCCCAGGAGGTAGAGAATGTCCCAAATCTGATGGTCATACATCGCATCCGGGGCCAGGTACAGATCTACCGTATAGTCGGAAGTATTGGCATAGCAGAGGGTTGCTTCCTTCATAACCTCTGCGGAATAGTCATAGTACCGATAGGCAAAAGCCGCATCATGCTGATCCCGGGTGTAGTACACCTTCCCAGGGGTTTTGAACGTCTGCAGCTCTGCTGTATCCTCCGAATCGGACGGCTGAGACGATGCAGCCTGGTCTTCCCGGCTGTTTTGGGGCTCCTGGGACTGGTCAACCACTTCTACAGCACCTGTGGGCTCCTCTGCGGAGGCCGTTTCCTCACCGGCTGCGGCCTCTTCTGCCGGAGCCGTTTCCTCGGCGGCTGCGGCCTCTTCTGCCGGGGCTGTTCCCTCAGCGGCTGCGGGCTCTTCGACGGGAGCTGTCTCGCCCTCCGGCTCCACTGCGGCATCGTTTTTCTCAACAGGTGCCGTATTCTGCGCCGCTTCCGTTTCCAGAGGTTCCGTAGGAACCGTGATGAGCACATCTGTAACCATGGCACCGTCATCCAGATCCCAGCGGGCCGGCGTGGGCGGTGCGATATTTTTTTCAGAGAGCAGACACACAAAGCGTGCGTTCTCTACAGGAATCTCATAATGCGCAGCATCCGAGAGTTCCCGGTCCACCCCAACCAGCACATTGCCCTGGCTGTCGCGGATGGAATAGGCGTAACGGCCCCAGCGGAAGGAGTCATAAAGCGTACCGTCTCCGTAATAATCGTCAATCAAAGGAGTAGAACAGCCGCCAAGCTCCATAGAAGCAAAGCGGAACACCAATGCCTGGGCAAAATTCTCCCGAACAGAAGACATTGCCTCTTCACGGGCATCGTCTACGGAGCGGTTATACAGGTTGTAGTCCGACAGAAGCAGGATTCCGGCACCGCTTCCCACCGCCGTGGTGAGAACCAGAGCACACAGCACAATGGCGATAAACTTAAACGCAATATGGTTGCGCAAATCAGCGGCCCCCTTCCATCTTATATCCCTGGCCCCATACCACCTTCAGGTAGCGAGGCTCCGAGGGATTGATCTCAATTTTCTCCCGAAGATGGCGGATATGCACTGCCACAGCGCCCTCACTGCCGAGAGCCGCTTCCCGCCACACTGCCTCATAGAGCTTCTTGGTGGAATAGACCTTGCCGGGATTTTCCATCAGAAGCTTGAGAATTGCATACTCCGTGGGGGTCAGAGACACGTCCTGACCGTCTACGGTGACGGACTTGGTGCGGTCGTCCAGGGTGATTCCATCGATGGAAATGGTGCTGGCAGCCTCATGCTCCTGGGTGCCGCCCAGGAAAGCATACCGCCGCAGCTGGCTGCGAACCCGAGCCAGTACCTCCATGGGGACAAAGGGCTTGGTAATATAGTCGTCCGCGCCCATATTGAGGCCCAGAACCTTATCCTCTGTCTCAGACTTTGCCGTAAGCAGGATAATGGGCGCATTGGAAAATTTGCGAATCTGCCCGGTGGCAGTGATTCCATCCATAACCGGCATCATCACATCCAGAAGAATCAGATGGATGTCGTTGTTTTTGACCACTTCCACTGCTTCTTTCCCGGTAAATGCCTCAAAGAGGTTATAGCCCTCGGGGGCCAAATAGATTTTCAGCGCATTTACAATGTCCGGCTGATCGTCACAAATCAAAACGTTGTACATTTCTCTTACTCCATTTCCCGATTTTTCTTTATCATAGCACAGAATCCCTTAAGAAAAAAGGGGCTATTTTCTTAAGATACCTTGAAGATATTTTAGGACTGGAAATTTTTCTTCTTTTCTGTCATAATAGGCAGAAAAGGAGGATTTACCATGGGATTTACCATCTATGCACCCCCTGCGGAGGGGTCGCTTCCCATTCAGGGAATTTTATTCGATATGGACGGCTTGGTGCTGGACACCGAGTGTCTCTATTCCCGGTTCTGGCAGGAGGCCGCTGTTTCTCTCGGATACCCCATGACCCATGAGCAGGCCCTGGGGATGCGGGCCCTGGATACCGTAGCAGGAACCGCAAAGCTCCAATCCTATTTTGGACCGGACATTTCCTATTCGGCGGTGCGTGCCGCCCGAATTCGGCTTATGGATGCCTATATTGAAACCCACGGTGTCCAGCCAAAGCCCGGTATCCGGGAGCTTCTCAAATATCTGAAAGACCGGGGAATTCCCTCTGCCATCGCCACTTCCTCACCCATTGAGCGGGTACGCAATTACCTGGGCCCTCTGGACCTGCTGGACCGCTTCGATGTTCTGTGTACCAGATACGAGGTGTCCCGGGGAAAGCCGGAGCCGGACATCTTTCTCTATGCGGCAGGAAAGCTGGGACTGGAGCCCAGACGCTGCATGGTGCTGGAGGACTCCCCTGCCGGGATTCTGGCTGCCAGTCGGGCAGGCTGCTGCCCGGTGATGATCCCGGATCAGGACCAGCCGGACCGGGAAACCCTTTCCCGGCTCTACGCAAAGGCCGACTCCCTTCTGGACATCATAGACCTTCTGGAAGCAAAATAAAGGAACTGCCCTGAGAAGCTGTAAAAAGCGTTCTCAGGGCAATTTTCAGAAGTTTACATCCATTTTAGAAAGGATTTCCAGCGGTGCACCCGTAATGGGATGGTTCAGCACCAGACTGTGGGCACACAGGAGTTGACTGGTAAGCCCCATAGCTTCCGAATAGGCCCGGGACTTGTCCGAACCGTACTGGGGGTCCCCCAGGATTGGGAATCCCAGCCCAGCGCAGTGAACCCGGAGCTGGTGGGTCCGGCCTGTCACCGGACGAAGGGCCAGTTTCGCACATTCATCCCGGGTCTCCATCACCCGGTATTCCGTAATCGAAGGCTTTCCGTCCGGGCGAATCTCCCGCAGGAGACTGGGCAGGGGTTTGCGCCCAATGGGCAGGTCAATCACCCCGGAAGGTGCTTCCGGGATTCCGTAAGTCAGGGCATGGTAGGTCTTTTGCACCGGAGTCTCCTGGAGCAAGGTGTGGACATAGGCATTTTTCCCCAGAAGCACCACGCCGAAGGTGTCCCGGTCCAGGCGGGTCAGTGGGTGAAAGGCGGAGTCCTGCCCGGTTCTGCGGTAGTACCCTGCCACATAATTTGCCAGGGTTCCCTCATTTTTCGCCCGGGAGGGGTGAATCAACATGCCCGCAGGCTTATCCACCGCCAAAAGCCACGAATCTTCATAAAGAATCGAAAGGGGGCCGTCCTGCGCCGGGTATTCGATGGGCGGCTCATCCAGCCGCACCGTAATTCGGTCCCCGGGAGCCACCAGGTAGTTGGTCCGCTGGCTGGTGCCGTTGACCTGAATGGCATCACCCCATTTGAGCTTATTCATAAGACTGCCGGAGAGCTTCATCTCTCCCCGCAAAAAGGAGCTCAGGCG
>JAHHRT010000023.1 GCA_020025615.1 Oscillospiraceae bacterium
CTGTGAGCCAGCCTCTCAGCCACAGCAGTCCCAGGAAGGTAATGACAAAGAATACGAAGATGAAGCCGAAATACCAGGTATAGAAGATCTTGGTGTGGTGCTTCACGGTGTCCTCCTGCATGGGCTGGGGAACAGGCCGCGGCTGGGGTGCGGGCTTCGATACAGGACGGGGCCCTTGATTGGGTGCCGGACGATGGGGGGGCATCCCGTTCTGAGCGGGTGCTGGACGGTGCTGGGGCATTCCGTTCTGAGCGGGTGCGGGACGGTGCTGGGGCATCCCGTTCTGAGCGGGTGCGGGACGGTGCTGGGGCATTCCGTTCTGAGCAGGTGCGGGGCGGTGCTGGGGCATCCCATTCTGCGCAGGTGCGGAGCGGTGCTGGGGCATCCCATTCTGCGCAGGTGCGGAGCGCCGCAGCAGCTCCTCCGGGACCTCTACAGCCTCGAAATCAGGCTGTTCCCGGTTGGGACGCAGAAGGTCAATGGGGTCTTCGGGGACAGGAGGCACGGGGGCTTCCTGGGGAGCAGCTTTGCTCTGGGCTGCCCGCTCGGCCAGCAGCTCAGAAGTGGAGCGGCCCTGCTGGTTATTCGAAAATTTTCCTTGATACATGGCTTACTCCTTACTGTGCGGGTCGAACCATCCAGAAGTTCGGCATCCGCCGGGGATCTGTCTGGAAAAGCGAATAGTTGTTGATCATGGTGTAGGCACCGGCATCGCCATAGAGGCCCTGGGTGTCGTGATAGTACATGATGGAGGAGGAACCGCCGTCCATGTTGCAGGCGTTCACAGCACCGTACTCAATCATAATATCGGTGACATCCTTGTAGCTGCCGCCCAGGGAACCGGCCTGACGACCGTCAATGCAGAGGAAGATGACCGTGCCGTCTGCCCGCTGACCGATGGCGGTACGGGGGTTGTAGCCGGAATTGGAGTTGTAGGCTTCCTCGTTGATGACGCCGTTCATAATGAGAACGGGGCCAAACTGGCACAGGTCCCGGATGTTCTGCTCCATGGCCTGTTCGGGGGTCATGGTCTTGGCAACCACCAGAATGTCGTCCTGGTTAAAGCCGGCAAAGCCGGTGGGGGTGTCCTTGGGAAGGTACTGATGACCGGTGTTGGAAAGGACCTTGCCGTCCCGGACCACCAGGCCGGCGGGAACGCTGCCTACGGTGGAGTTTGCCGTGCCGTCATCGTTGAAAGCACCGGCGTTGATGGCAGCGGCGGCGCCTTCAAACTCAATCTGCTGATTGAGCCGGGTGCCGGGCTTGGCAGTGGAGAACCGGGCACCTTCGGGCAGGTTGCCGTTTTCATCGTCCAGAGAGGTAGCCATATAGACCCGGGAGGGGTCCTGAATCAGCATGACGTGGGCGTTATAGGTTTTGCCCTTGACCTCGTCAATACGGATGCCGTCGGGGTACTTGGCCCACTCGTCGCCGGAAGCATTGGTGCGGTCAATGACAATCTGAGAGGTGTTAGATACCTCATCGGGCAGGGTATCCGCTGCCTTTTCCCGGATAGCAGCCACGGCATCCTTGCCGATGAACAGGGCAGGAACCCATTTGGTGGCGCTGGCCTCGGTGAGAGACATGGTGAGGACGGCCCGGGCGCTTTCAGAAGGGCCGTTGAATACCAGATTCATAACCAGGCACAGGGCTGCAACCAGCAGGACAATCAGGGTGAAGAAACACAGCAGGAATCGACGGAAGAACCGTCCTGTGCCGCCGCCGCGCTTTGGCTGAGGCTCTGCAGGCTGCTTGGGGGGTGTGCCGTTCCGGCGCATACCGTCGTTTTGGGGATTTGGATTGAATTTGCTCATAGTCTTTCTAACCTCGTGGCGTTATTTGGATTGATTGGGAGCAAAGACCCAGCGCTGCTGGATCATATAGCTGACAAGGAACAGGGCCACCATCACAATGGTGTAGATCACGGTCCGCAGGCCTTCTGCGGCGGCGTCAATGGAGAACAGTGCGTAGACACCGTGGGTGAGGACCACCTGGGCAATCATCTGCGGAATGGCCAGCATATAGTAGCGGAGCATGGCCTTCCCGGTATGGACTTTGGTTTGGAACACCAGCTTCTTATTGAGGAAGAAGTTGAGCAGGGAGGAGATCACCCGGGCCGTGACAGCGGGAACTGCGGTCAGGGAGAACCCGGTGAGGAAGGTGCTCATGAAGTGAGAAAGCAGTGCAAAGCAGCCCACATCCGCCAGCGCACTGACCAGAGAGCTGATGGTATAGCGGAAGAAGTGAGCCAGGATCAGCTTGTAGATCCGCCAGGAGTCCTGCACCACTCGGAAGTGGGAGCTCTTGTTTTCCTCAATGTAGACGGTGCGGATTTTCACTTCATCAAAGAGAATACCGTTGTCCTTCATAGCCAGGAGCATATTGGTCTCGTACTCGAACCGCTCGCCCTTCACCGTCAGGAAGGTCTCCAGTGCTTTCCGGGGAATTGCACGAAGGCCGGTTTGGGTATCCGAGATGGTCATACCGCAGAAGATTTTGAAAATCAGGGAAGTGGTATGATTGCCGAAACGGCTGCGGGTGGGAACATCGGGAAGATTAAAGTCCCGGCAGCCCAGAACCACATGACCGGTTTTCATCATCTGCTCGCAGCAGGCCCGAGTATCCGCAGGGTGGTGCTGATTGTCGCCGTCTACGGTGACAACGCCGATTCCCTTGGGACGGTTTTCCAGGAACCACTGGAAGGCATTTTTGAGGGCTGCACCCTTGCCTTTGTTTTTTTCATGGTGAAGAACGTGGATTTCCGGGTGGAGCTTTTCGGCATCCTCGAAGTAATGTAGATTCTCTTTTCTGCTTCCGTCGTTGACAAGGATAATATCGGTAAAGCCGTATTCCAGAAGACCGTCGATTACGGCAGTGAGCTTCTCATCCGGGTCAAGGGAGGGCAGAACGACAGAGATTTTGGATAAATCCTGCATGAAATCGCCTCTTTTATTTACTGAATAATAGTCATAACAAACTCACTATACTATATCACATAACCGATTATTTGGGAAGGGTTTTTAGAAATATTTAATATAATTGGTCGAAGAAAATTCAGAAAAAGCCACTCTTGCGGAACAAATCTGCCTGGAACATTATCTTGTGGGGTTCTGCCTGCAAAATTCAGAAACGCCGTCTCCAATTTCTGGGAGACCCGCAAAATCCCGGCAGGGAAGAAAGCGGTTGCATATTTGGGAAAATTACAGTATAATAGCTGCAAAACCCCGCCGAAAGTCTTCAAGAGCGTGTCGGCAGGGATTCGTGTAAGGAGGCGGTGCGAATGCAGAAAAGCCTGGATAAGCAGACCATTGAGCAGATTGCAGGGCTTTTTAAGGGCTTCGCAGATCCTACCCGGGTGCAGATCCTGGCACTGCTGCTGGGACAGGAGCTGTGTGTTACGGATATTGCGGCGGCGGTGGACCTTTCTCAGAGTGCAGTCTCCCATCAGCTGCGGCTGCTCAAGCAGATGCACCTGATTAAATATCGCCGGGAGGGAAAGAACATCCTCTATTCTCTGGCGGACGACCACGTGCAGATTATCCTGCGGACCGGCCTGGATCATGTGCTGGAATAAATTGAATTTTGAAAAGAGAAATGCCCGTGAAATCCAGAGAATCTGGATTTCACGGGCATTGTTTCATTGAAAAAGGAAAAAATCCGGGAAAGAGAATGGAGAAATTTACAGGACCTTATTGAGGAAGTCCTGAAGTCTGGGGTTCTGGGGGTGCTCGAAGATATCCTCGGGGGAGCCTTGCTCTAACAGCTTGCCGTCTGCCATGAAGAGGATACGGTTGCCCACTTCTCTGGCAAAGGCCATCTCGTGGGTAACAACGACCATGGTCATACCGGCCTGGGCCAGCTCCTTCATAACTTCCAGAACCTCTCCGACCATTTCGGGGTCCAGAGCAGAGGTGGGCTCGTCAAACAGCATGACCTCCGGCTCCATCATCAGGGCCCGGACAATGGCAATTCTCTGCTTCTGACCGCCGGACAGCTGGATGGGATAGGCATTGGCCCGATCTTCCAGGCCTACGCGCTTCAAAAGGCCCAGAGCCTTGGTTTCGGCTTCTTCCCGGGGCATATGCAGGACCTTCATAGGGGCCAGCACCATGTTATCCAGGATGGTCCGATGGGGGAAGAGGTTAAAGTGCTGGAACACCATGCCCATCTTTTCCCGGTGGAGGTTGATATCCACCTTGACCTTCTTGCCGTTTTCATCGGTAAAGGACTTCTTGGTGATGTCAATGCCATGGAAGAAAATGGAGCCCTCGGTGGGGACCTCCAGCAGGTTGAGGCTTCTGAGGAAGGTGGACTTGCCGGAGCCGGAGGGTCCGATGATGACCATCACGTCACCCTTGTGAATGTCTACAGACACGTCGTCCAGAGCCTTGATGGCTCCTTTATTATAGTGCTTTTTCAGGTTCTTGACCTGGATCAGATTATCGTTTGTCACCGCGGCTCATCTTCCTTTCAAAGTGTTCAATGATTTTAGAGGTGGGGAATGTCAGGCAGAAGTAAATGCAGGCAGCGACCACCAGAGGCTCAGCCATGCTGAAGGTGGCGGCCTTTACAGCGTTCACCACGGACATAATATCCTGCACGCCGATGGTCCAGCAGATGGAGGATTCCTTGATAATGGTGACGAATTCGTTGGCAATGGCAGGCAGAATGTTTTTGATAGCCTGGGGCAGAATGGTGTAGCGCATGGTCTGCCATTGGGTCATGCCAAGGCTGCGGGAGGCTTCGGCCTGGCCCTGGTCGATGGACTGGATGCCGGAGCGGATGATTTCGCTGAGGTAGGCGCCGGAGTTCAGGCACAGGGCAATGACACCGGGGATAAACCGCTCAAAACGGATAAAGCCGAAAATCTTAAAGGTGGGGAAGGAAACACCGGACAGAAACACATGATACACCAGAAACAGCTGGACGAGCATGGGGGTAGCCCGGATAATTTCTACATAGGCGGTGGAGATCCAACGCAGGGGTGCAATTTTGCACATCCGCATATAAGATAGTACCAAAGCCAGAATAAAGCCGAAGAGAACGGTCAGTGCAGACAGGCAGATGGTGGTGACCATGCCCTCGAAAAACATACGCATATAAGGCGCAAGACCTAAAAAACCTTCCAGAGTGAACAATGAACAATCTCCTTTCGCAGAATATCCCCGGAAGCATAGCTTCCGGGGTATTCGATTTCATCATACTGCGTTTGTTAAAGTCAAACGATTAAGCGGCATCCTGATCCAGCAGACCCTCGAAGATCTCGCCGGAAGCCAGCTCGGTGGCATCGGCAATGAACTGTGCCAGCTCACCGGAATCCTGAGCGGCCTGAATAGCCAGGTTCACAGCCGCCAGCAGGGGAGCGTTGCCCTTGGTAACACCGATGACATTGCCTTCGGCATCATAGGGAACATCCAGCAGGACCTTCAGGTTGGAGTAATTCTTGGCGTAGGCCTCGGAGGGAAGCTTCTCGATGAAAGCGCCGTCCAGCTTGCCGGAGATCAGCTCGGCAATCACATCGGTGAGCTTGCTCAGCTCGACAATGTCAGCGTCAGGGGTGTTCTCATGTGCCAGCTTTGCCTGAATGGAACCAACCTGTGCGCCGATCTTGTACTTGGCATTGTTGGCATCCTCCAGAGAGGTGAACTGCTCGGCCTTATCCTCAGTGGTGACGAAAGCCTGAGCACCCATGTAGTAAATCATGGAGAAGTCCATAACCTTTTCCCGGGCGGGGTCAGGGGAGTAACCAGCCATGCCCAGGTCAGCCTTCTTGTTGCCGACATCGGACAGGGTTCCGTCGAAGTCCATGGGGATGATTTCCAGCTCCAGGCCGATGAAGTCGGCGATGTAGTGGGCCAGCTGAACGTCGAAGCCAGCCAGGGCGGGGGTGCCGTCCTCACCGATGGCGTAGAACTCATAGGGAGCCATGTCAGGGCTGGTGACAACGGTGAGCTTGCCGTCATTGACGGTCTTGATCAGGGGTTTGAGCTCCTCGATGGTCATAGTGGAGTAGTCCACATCGTCGGCAGCCTCCTTGGTGCTGCCGCATCCTGCAAAGAGGGTTACGACCATGATGGAAGCCAAAAGAATTGCAAATACCTTTTTCATATCCATTCTCCTTTTTTGTTGCTTGGGTTTGTGTTTGATTTATGCCTGAATTATACATCGAATATTATACACAGTCAATTGGCTGGGTGTACAATATGATCGAAGAAAAAAGAAAGCACAATGGTAAAAATAGTACAATAATATTCAAAATACGAAGGAATATGTGTATATTATAGGATAATATACAAAAATATGCCTGGATAAAATGATTGAAAAATGTGAATATATAGTATAAATATACAGCATGAACGCAAAAAGAAAACAGATGTACCTATATAAAGGACAAAAAGGGGGACACCCAAAGAGAAACTGCGATGATTCATGCAAGAAGGAATACGGATTCATGGAAAATGCAAGCAACGTCCAGCATGAAAACGGATAGCGCATGCAATCCGAAGATGCAGACAGACGCCTGCTCTGCTGCTTGGAGCGAGGATAAAACACCGGGATATACATTATATATAGTATATCTTCCTTTTTGCAGCTTTCGGGAGACAGCCGTCCGGGAGAGACATCTGCTGTGTTTGCCATATAGAAAAGAGATGAGCATATACTATATAAATAAGGTATTCTCCAAAGCAAAGTAGGGTGGGAACACTGCTTTGCGGGCCGGGAGATACACAGTCTCTCCTGTGAGAAAACACAGAATCAAGGTGAAATGATAGATTTTCCAGAGATAAATGGGGATATTTGTCCAAATACATAAAATAAAGATATATAAAATCGGCTTTTTATAGAATATGATAAAATTGAAAAAAACATTTGACATTCTACGGCGGACAGTATATACTAAGGAAGTAAATTATTCCCGGCTCCATATCAGAAAAGAGGGATGGAACTGAGAATAGCGAAAATTAAAGGAGGAAAAGAAAATGAAAAAGTTCCTGGCAATGCTGCTGGCTCTCACCATGGTTCTTGCTATGGCTGCCTGCGGCGAAAAACCCGCCGAGACTCCCGCTGCTACCGGCGCTGCTTCCACTGAAGCTGCTCCCGCTGCCGCTGCTGGATCTCATGAGAACAAGCTCATCCTGGGCGACTCCACAGAAGTCACCGGCGACTTCACCGGCGGTCTGATGACCAACGGCAGCACCGACATGCTGGTCAACTGGCTGGTAAACGACTATGGCACCATGGTCACCGACCGGGGCGGCGTGTATGTGGAAAACCCCACCGTTCTGAAGGAGTGGAGCCGCACCGATAACGAAGACGGTTCTGCTACTTACACCATCACCATCAACGAAGGCCTGACCTACAACAACGGCGAGCCCATCACTGCTAAGGACTATGCTTTCAAGCAGATGCTGGTCTGCACTCCTTTTGCTTCTAAGCTGAGCTTCGTGACCTCCGCTATGGATGTCCTGGTTGGCGGCATGGCAGCTTACAAGGGCGAGACCCCTGTACTGTCCGGCCTGCACCTCATCGATGACTACACCCTGAGCATCGATATCACCAAGGATTTCGCTAAGTACTACTACGCAGATACCTACGCTGCTCTGACTCCCTGGAACGCAGAGTTCTGGCTGGGCGAGGGCTACTCCGTTGCTGATGACGGCGAGGGCTGCTACATCACTCTGAACGGTGAGAAGATCACCCTCCAGGGCGGCGGCGATGCTGAGGCTACCTTCCGTAAGGCAATGTCCGCTTCCAACGGCTTTGTCTCCGCTGGTCCTTACAGCATCACCAAGTATGATCCTGCTACCTCTCAGGTTATCCTGGACATCAACCCCAACTACGCTGGTAACTTCGAAGGCCAGAAGCCTTCCATCCAGACCCTGGTCATTGTCCGTGCTGAGAAGGCTACCTGGGCTGACCAGCTGAAGACCGGCGGCATCGATATGTATGCTAACATCACCGATGGCGACGACATCAACACCCTGCTGGACATGATCGACAACGGTGCCGAGTTCACCGCTCTCAAGTTTGACCGCGCCGGTTACGGCAAGCTGCAGTTCCTGTGCGACGTTGGCCCCACTCAGTTTGTTGAGGTTCGTCACGCAATTGCTCAGCTGCTGAACCGTGAAGAGTTCGTTAACACCTTCTGCCAGGGCTACGGCTCCGTCCTGAATGCTCCTTACGCAACTGCAATGCAGATGTACATGGACTCCAAGGACTTCCTGGCTGACAATCTGGCTGCTTACCCCTATGACGTTGACGCTGCTAACGAGGAGCTCACCAAGGGCGGCTGGACTCTGAACGAGAAGGGTGAGGAGTGGACCACCGGCTCCGGCCTGCGTTACAAGGATGTTACCTCCCTGGATGTCAACAAGGATGGCTGCATCGACGTTGCCGGCAAGAAGCTGATGCCTCTGCAGATCCAGTGGTACTCCACCGAAGGCAACCCCGTTTCCGACCTGCTGGCTATCATGCTGGCTAACTCCGAGCCTGTTAAGAGCTCCGGTATGGAGATTGTCCAGACCGTCGGCGACTGGGACGGCCTGCTGAGTGCTCTGTATCATCAGGACTCCGACGGTAATAAGATTCCTGCTGAGTTTGGCATGCTCAACCTGGCTACCGGCTTCAACAGCTCTCTGTTTGACTTCGCTTACAACTGGACCGATGATCCTGAGAAGGTTGCTCTTGGCTACAACGGCAACTACCTGTACGATATGGGCGAGGGCGGCCTGGATGACCTGTCCATGCGCATGGTCTACGACGTAGAGCCCGGCGACTACGATTCTTACCTGGATCTGTGGCAGCAGTACATTGTCCGCTGGAACCAGATGCTGCCTGACCTGCCTCTGTACAGCAATATCTACGTTACCGCAGTTCCTACTTGGGTTGAGGGTTACGAGCAGTCCTCCTTCTGGGACTTCCGTGATGCAATCCTCTACGCATCTATTCCCGGCGCAAAGTAAGAAAAACAGCTTGCTGATTTCTGAACCTGCATAAACCCGGATGGGGACGGGCACACTTGTCCGTCCCCATTTTCGTACCGCAGGTGTTTCGGCGGCTGCTGCGACAGCTGCGGTATGAAAATGGGAAGATCCCATCGTCGCGAAACATCCCTGCAATCCGGTTCGGGCCGTTCCTGGTTCGAGCCGTATTATACCGATTTACGAAAGGTGATCGATATGTCAAAATACATCCTTAAAAGACTTGCGTACATCGTGGTGGTATTCTTTGTCACCTCTTTCCTGATGTTCAGCCTGTTCAGCCTTATCCCTTCTGATCCTGCTAAGAATCAGCTGGAAGGTGTCAAAAAGAATTTAAAACCCGAAGTATACTCTCAGATGTATCAGGATCTTCGCGAGAAAATGGGTTTGGATGATCCGATTGTGGTTCGTTATGCCCGTTGGATGGGCTTTATGCCCGATAAGATGTCCGGAGAGTTTGATGGCATCCTCCAGGGTAACTTCGGCTATTCTCTGCTGCGGCAGAAGCCTTGTATTGATGTTGTGAAGGTTCCTATGCAGAATACCATTCTGCTGAACATCTTTTCTACCATTCTGACCCTTCTGGTCACCATCCCGCTGGGTATCTGGTGTGCCGTACATAAGGGCAGTAAGCTGGACCAGGGTGTCCAGGCCTTTACCATTCTGGGCTACTCTCTGCCTCAGTACATCATTGCACTGGTCTTTATTTTTGTCTTCGCAGTGCTGCTGCGTTGGTTCCCTGTCTACGGCGCAGCTACCCCCGGCAGCACCTATACCGGCTTCCGGGAATTCATGGACCGCCTGTATTACATGGCCCTGCCTATCCTGGTTGGCCTCTTCGGTGCCCTTGGCGGCATGAGCCGTTATGTCCGTGCCTCCATGATTGATGCCCTGTCTATGGACTGCATCCGTACCGCCCGTGCAAAGGGTGTTAAGGAGCGCGTGGTCATCTACTCTCATGCATGGCGGAATGCCCTGCTGCCCGTCATCACCTCCATCATCGGCTGGTTCCTGAGCGTGTTCTCCGGTTCCGTTATTCTGGAGAATGTCTTCGGCCTGAACGGTATGGGCTCCCTTTACATCAAGGCTCTGAACGGCCGCGATGCACAGCTGTGCCTGGCAATTCAGATGTTCTATACAGTCGTGGCTCTGCTGGGCAACCTGATTACAGACCTGGCCTACGGCTTCGTGGATCCTCGTATCCGCGTCAATAAGTAAGGAGGTGCCAAAATGGCGAAAGAAAAAAAGACTTCCACCCTTGGCGATGCCTTGCGCCGTATGCTCGGAATTAAGCCCAAGAAGCAGCTGAATTTCGAGGAAGAAGAGGCACTTCAGAGCCCCACCAAGGTTATCGTAAATAACTTTTTCCATCGTCCCACCGCTGTGTTCGGACTGGTGGTATTTGTCGCAATTTTCCTGTTTGTTATGGTGGGCCCTCATTTTATGCCCATCGATCTGGGTCACTCTGACTCCAACCTGGCAAACATTGCCCCCGGCTACAGCATGATGAAGGTTCCCAAGCGGATGATCAAAGAGGGAATTGAAGATATCACTGCCGGTCAGACCTACGGCATTGGCCTGTCCCAGGCCGGTAAGATTTACACCTGGGGCAACACCAAGGTTTCTAACACCATCGACCTCAAGAATGTTCCCCATGAGCTTACTACCGGTGAGGTGAAGGTCGCGCACATGGCAGCCGGCAATGACCATGCTGTTGCTGTGGACGAAGACAACAACTTCTATTTCTGGGGCAACGACCGTCTGGGTCAGTTTAACTATGAGTCTAATTCAGAACTCAACCGTGCTCTGATGCTGGGCAACCTGGAAATCAAGCAGATGGAAGCAGGCAACCAGTATACCGCCATCCTGGATACCAAGGGTAATGTGTATCTGTGGGGCAATGCCTCCACCGTTGACCTGGACTGCCGTCAGGCAGAGCGGGAAGTGGAGGGCATGACCTACAAGCCCCGTAAGTTCCAGGGCCACATTGAAAAGATTGCTGCTTCCAGCAATGCCTACATTGCGCTTCTGGATGACGGCACCGTTGCTTACACCGGCCTGCAGAAGGAAGCACCTCTGAATGTGAACCTGCCTCTGGCACTGAAGGACGGCTCCGTCAAGGTTGTGGATATCGCTGCATCTTCTCAGAACGTTGCCGCTGTGGACAGCACCGGTAAGGTCTGGGTCTGGGGCGTTGCCACCCACGGCGAAAAGAACGTTCCCGAAATGCCTTCCAAGCCTGTTAAGCTGTACGGTGGACGTTTCCACTATACCGCACTTCTGGAGAACGGCGACGTTGTCTCCTGGGGCGACAATATGTACGGTCAGTCTGAGGTTCCCGCATCCGTGGAAAAGGCTGAGATTGTTGACCTCTTCTCCGGCGGTTATCAGAACTACGCCATCACTGCTGACGGCGATGTGGAAACCTGGGGCCTCAAGGGCTTCGTCTGCGGCACCGACGAGCAGGGCCGTGATGTTCTTTCCCGAATTGTGAACGGTGGTAAGACCACCATGACCGTCGGCGGTATCGCCGTGGTTATCTCCACCATCATCGGTGTTCTGCTGGGCGGCCTGGCTGGCTACTTCGGCGGCAAGATCGATATGTTCCTCAGCCGTATTGCCGAGATCATCGGCGGTATGCCCTTCCTGCCCTTCGCTCTGATTCTGTCTGCCATCATCCCCAAGGATGTTTCCGTTACCACAAAGATGTATATCATCATGGTGGTTCTCGGTGTCCTCAGCTGGGTTGGCATTTTCCGTCTGGTTCGTGCTCAGATTCTCAGCCAGCGTGAGCAGGAGTATGTCACTGCTGCAAAGGCACTGGGTGTTCGTGAGGGAACCATCCTGCGCAAGCACATCATCCCCAATGTTATGAGCGTTCTGCTGGTGTCCATCACCCTGGATTTCGCAACCTGTATGCTGACAGAGTCCACTCTGTCCTACCTGGGCTTTGGTATCACCGCTCCCACCCCCACCTGGGGCAATATGCTCAATACCTGTAATGATTCCATTGTTATCCAGCAGTTCTGGTGGCGCTGGGTCTTCCCTGCGGCGATCTTCGGCCTGTGTACCGTTTGCATCAACCTGATCGGTGACGGTCTCCGCGATGCAATGGACCCCAAGAGCAACGGACGCTAAGGAGGTAGTATTATGGCATTACTCGAAACCAAAGATCTGCATACCTATTTCAAAACCCGCCGCGGCATTGTCAAGGCAGTCAACGGCGTTTCCTATTCCATCGATGCTGGCAAGACCCTGGGCATCGTCGGTGAGTCCGGCTCCGGTAAGTCCGTTTCCGCAATGAGTATCCTGAAGCTTCTGGACGGCAACGGCTACATCGAGTCCGGCGAGATTCTCTTTGACGGCAAGGACCTCACCAAGGTCTCCATGAACGAGATGTACGGTATTCGCGGCAACGCGATTTCCGTCATCTTCCAGGAGCCCATGACCGCCCTGAACCCCGTCTTTACCATTGAGCGTCAGCTCTCTGAGCCCTTTATCATCCACCGCGGCATGAACAAGAAGCAGGCCGCTGCCGCTGCTGTGAAGATGCTGGCAGACGTTAAGATCCCCAACCCTGATGTCGTCGTCAAGCAGTATCCCCACCAGCTGTCCGGCGGTATGCGTCAGCGTGTAATGATCGCCATTGCACTGGCCTGTGAGCCCGAGCTGCTGATTGCAGACGAGCCCACCACCGCTCTGGACGTTACCATTCAGGCTCAGATTCTGCACCTTATGAACAACCTCAAGCGGGAACACGGCACTGCCATTATGTTCATCACCCACGACCTGGGTGTTATCAACCAGATGGCGGATGATGTGGCTGTTATGTACTGCGGTCAGGTGGTGGAGCACGTCCCCGCCGAGACCCTGTTCCAGAACCAGTCCCAGTTCCTGCATCCCTACACCGAGGGCCTGCTGGCATCGGTTCCCCGTCTTGATACCGACGTAGATCGGCTGGACGCCATTCCCGGCGCCGTGCCCCATCCTCTGAACCTGCCCAAGGGCTGCAAGTTCGGCCCCCGCTGCAAGTACTGCACCAAGAAGTGCATGGAGGAAGAGCCTGAGCTGGTAGATGTGGGCGAGGGCCATCAGATCCGGTGCTTCTATCCCAACAAGGAGGTCCGCAATGGAAAAGAATGATAAAAAGCTTCTGCTTCAGATTTCCAATCTGAGACAGTATTTCCCTGTGGGAAAGGGCCAGTTTGTTAAGGCCAACGACGGCATCTCCATTGATATTTACGAGGGCGAGACCTTCGGCCTGGTCGGTGAGTCCGGCTGCGGCAAGTCCACCCTGGGTCGTTCCATCCTTCAGCTGTACAAGCAGACCGATGGACGGACCATGTACTTTGGACGCTCCATCGATGAGATTGCCCCTAAGTATGCTTATGATACCTTCCATAACCTTTCTTCCCGGCGTCATGCCATGAAGGAAGCACAGAAGAAGTATGAGGAGTTCCAGGAAAAGTACGACGCCATGAGCGAGAAGGAGCAGTATGCCGCTCACTCCGAGTTGGTGACCCTCCGCAAGGAGGCACGGGATGCTGTTCTCGATATTACCACCCTCATCGGCGGTCTGATTGTTGCAGAGGATCTGAAGCCTGTTGAGGAGGTCTTCCTCAAGGAGTACGAGCAGTCCAAGCAGCTGCGCAAGGAAGTTGCCCGCCGTCAGGACATTCAGCTGGATGTGGACGACGCTGCTTATGCTCTGGAAAAGGCCAAGGAAGCCGGTAAGGACACCGCTTCTGTAAAGGCAAAGCTGGACAAGGCCAACGCAAAGATGGCCCAGTGCGAGCAGGACATCAGCGCCATTCGGGCAAAGATCGACAGCATCCACGCTGAGATTGATGTTCTCCGGGAACGCTGGTCCAGTCACCCTGACTATGCCGAGTATGAGGAGCATCACACCTCCGGCATTGACCTGGCCCGTCTTACCTATGACGAAATGAGAAGCCTGCGCAGCGACCTGCAGCTGATCTTCCAGGACCCCTATTCCTCCCTGAACTCCCGTATGACCGTTGGTCAGATCATCGGCGAGGGCATGATTGCCCACAAGTATTTCCGCCGCAATGACGAGCGGATGAAGGAAGAAATCATTCGGGTTATGGAAGAATGCGGTCTGGCTCCTTACTTCCTGCACCGTTACCCCCATCAGTTCTCCGGCGGTCAGCGTCAGCGTATCGGCATTGCCCGTTCTCTGGCTCTGAGACCTAAGTTCGTTGTGTGTGACGAAGCAGTTTCTGCTCTGGACGTGTCCATTCAGGCCCAGATCATCAACCTGCTGCAGGACCTGAAGGAAAAGCAGAACCTCACCTACCTGTTCATTACCCATGACCTGTCTGTTGTCAAGTACATCTCCGATCGAATCGGTGTTATGTACCTGGGCAGCATGGTAGAAACGGCTCCTTCCGATGACATTTTCTCTCATCCTCTGCACCCCTACACCGAGGCTCTGATGAATGCCATCCCCACCACTGACGAGAAGCTGGAGAACGGCCCCGAGATTCTGGAAGGCGACATTCCCAGCCCCGTCAATCCCCCCAAGGGCTGCAAGTTCCACACCCGCTGCAAGTACTGCACCGAGATTTGCACCCAGGTGGTTCCCCAGATGGAGGAGGTACGGCCCAACCACTTCGTTGCCTGCCACCACATCCTGGAAAAGAACAAGTAAGGACTTCGCACTATGTTATTGCAGAAAAAAATTGACCGCGCTATGAAGTGGTCCCGGGACCGCCGCCTCCGCAGTGAGGGGCGGGATCCTGAGCAGGAGGCTCTGGAAGCCGAGATCGCCCGGCATGGCAAGGGCAAGTGGAAAGAGGAAGAGCTCCCCTCTATGGAGGAGATCATCCGAGAGGAACAGGAAAACCGCCCTCTGGAAAAGAAGGATACGTTTTCTCTGATTGTCTCCGGGCTCATCACCCTTGTGCCTGTGTGCCTGGGTCTGCTGCTGCTTCTGTGGCTTCTGGTTTATATCTTTTTCTTTGTCCGATAAAAATGTCCCCATCTTTCAAAGATGGGGATATTTTACTGCACTTTATGAAATTATGGGACTTCCAATCAGGGAATTGGAATCGCTGTACCTCGAAAACCGAAAGATCCCCGATACGATTGACCGGATCGCATCGGGGACCTTTCAGAGAAAAGAGAGGTAAGAAAATGAAAAGAGGTTTATTTCTTTTTGCGCTCTTATTATAACCCCTGACCCATGAATATGCAAGGGGTTTTCTGTTAAATAAGTATTAAGCGACGAAAATAAATGTCACTGAAATTGTGCACTATATACAATTACGCCCAATCCGGCAGGACTTCAAACCTGCGAACCTCCCCGCCATAGGGAAATACCAGACAGCAGGAATAGAGCTTTGGGGCGGTCTCTTCATCCCGGGCGCCGTACTTATGGTCCCCAACCAGGGGAAAGCCCCGGCTGGAGAACTGAACCCGAATCTGGTGGCTTCGTCCGGTGTGCAGCCGGATGCGTACCAGGCATGGATCTTCCTGGCTCAGTCTCTGATATTCCAGCCGCGCTTCCTTGACCCCGGCCCGCTTTCGCTTCACCACAAACACCTTGTTCTTTCGGCTGTCCTTAAAAAGAAGATCCGTCCAGTCGCCCTGCTGCGGCGGGACACCGTGGACGCGCGCCACGTATTCCTTAATCATGGTTCCCTCCTGGACGGCACGGCTCAGTTCTGCGGCTGCGGCCTTGGTGCGGGCATAGACCATGACCCCGGATACGTTTTTATCCAGCCGGTGGATGGGGAAAATCTCTCCGGGGAACATTTCTTTGAGAGCCTGGGGCAGCTCCAGCTCGGAGTCCAGGCCCAGAGGTTTGATGCAGACCACAATCTGCTTGTCGGAATAGAGAATATCCATGGTGCGCCTCCTGGGGTGCAAAATTGATTTTCCAGTATTATAGCATATTTTCTCGGGATTTAATAGGTTAATTGTGAAATTAAGTTGAAAAAACCGGGACGAAACTGTATAATAGTCAGAAAATGGAGGTATGGAAAATGAATACGCAATATTATCGGGAAAAATCACCGCTGTTGATTTTCCTCAGCTACTTCAAAAATCACAAGGGACTCTTTGCTCTGGATATCACCAGTGCACTGATTATCGCCCTCATTGATTTGGTGTTTCCTCTTGTGACCAGACACGCCCTCTATGAGATGCTGCCTGAGGGGCGGTTCCACAGCTTTTTTGTGGTCATTGCGGTGCTGTCTGCGTTCTACATCCTGAGAACCTTCCTCAACTATATCGTTTGCCGCTATGGTCATACCTTCGGTATTCGTGTTGAGGCCGATATTCGCCAGGACCTGTTCAACCATATGCAGGAGCTGAGCTACGACTTCTATGACGAGAACCGGACCGGCAATCTTATGAGCCGCCTGACCACGGATCTCTTTGACATTACCGAGCTTGCCCATCACGGCCCCGAGGACCTGCTCACCTGCACCGTGACCATCTTGGGTGCCCTGATCGTTATGTGCAGCATCCAGTGGCGTCTGGGCCTGGTGGTGGCAATTACCATCCCCATCTTTGTGGTGGTGGTCTTTACCCTGCGTAAGGATATGCGGGATACCTCCCGGGGCGTCAAGCAGAAGACCGGGCACATCAACACGGAGATTGAAACCAGCCTTTCCGGCATCCGCACTGCCAAGGCCTTTGCCAACGAGGAAATGGAAAACAAGCGGTTTGCTGCCGCCAATGAGCAGTTCAAAACTTCCAAGCGGGAGTTCCACCGGGCCATGGCACGGTTTGCAAGCTCTATGGAGTTTTTCCTAGCAAGCCTCAATGTCATCGTGGTGGGCCTGGGCGGCTACTACATCATGAAGGGCCAGATGGATTATCGGGACCTGCTGACCTTCAGCCTGTATATCACCACTTTTGTAAACCCCATGCGAAAGATTTCCAATTTCTCCGAGCTCTTCGCCAACGGCTTTGCCGGTATCCACCGCTTTGTGGATATGATGGCACTGGAGCCCACGATTCAGGATGCACCCAATGCAGAGCCCCTGGAGGACGTTCAGGGCGCCATTCGGGTGGACAACGTATCCTTTACCTATGACGGCGATCTGCCGGTCCTGCGGGACGTGAGCCTGGACGTAAAGCCCGGTGAGACCCTGGCAATCGTCGGTCCCTCCGGCGGCGGTAAGAGCACCCTGTGTCAGCTGATTCCCAGATTTTATGATGTGACCAAGGGCAGCATCTCCATTGACGGCCTGGATGTCCGGGATGTGACCCAGCGGAGCATCCACCAGAACATCGGCATTGTGCAGCAGGATGTGTTCCTCTTTGCGGATACCATTCTGGAGAACATCCGCTATGGCAAGCCCGATGCCTCTATGGAGGAGGTTGTGGATGCTGCCAAGAAGGCGGAGATTTACGACGATATTATGGCAATGCCTGACGGCTTCCAGACCTTCGTAGGCGAGCGGGGAACCCTGCTCTCCGGCGGTCAGAAGCAGCGTATCGCCATTGCCCGAATCTTCCTGAAGAATCCCCCTATCCTGATTTTGGACGAAGCAACGTCCGCTCTGGACTCCGTGACGGAAGCCAAGATTCAGCGGGCCTTCGATCAACTGGCAATTGGCAGAACCACGCTGATTATCGCCCATCGTCTGAGCACCATCCGCAATGCGGACCGCATCGTCTCCATTGCAGAGGGCAAGGTCCAGGAGTGCGGCACCCACCAGGAGCTTTTGAAGGCCAATGGCGTGTACGCCAGCCTCTATAAGACCCAGAATGCCCTGGCTCTGGAAGCCTTGCAGTAAGGCCATGCGGTGAGAAAAGGCTTTTTTCGACACGCTGAAATACCGCAGCCACAAACGTGGCTGCGGTATTTCAGACTGTCAAAATACTTCCAATTTTCCCCCGTTTCCTGTATAATAAAGGAA
>JAHHRT010000024.1 GCA_020025615.1 Oscillospiraceae bacterium
AAGCAGCACCCACTGGGTGCTGCTTACGATGTAGATTTTGAATCTGTCAGGACTCCGGGGCTGCGGCGGTAAAAAAGCCGATTTCGCTGGAGAGATTGTGCAGGCCCCACTGGCTTAGCGTCTGGGGCTTGGGATCGGCAGTGCGGCTGGGCCACCAGCTGAGGAAGTGCTTGGGAAGCTGAGAAACAGGGGCTTCCGGGGTGTAGAGCCGGAACTCGCTGCCGCCTTCCAGTCCGTATGGTGTGGAAGAAATGTAGAGAACTTCGTCCTCAATGGCTTGCTCGCCCTCCGGCTGCTGACTTCTCAGCTCCGCCAAAGTCAGGGTGTAGGTGTAGTCATTGAGCTTGTTGAGGATTTGGAACCGTCCCTGGAAATCGCAGTAACGGACGGTGCCGTTGGGATGGTCCTCTCCCACCTCGCCCAGGTTGGCATCTCGGAAGGTGCCGGAAAAACTGCCGTCTATGTTGAGGTTCAGGGTGGTAGACCAGGCACCAGCACCACTGCTGAAGGTCATCTCCAGCCGCTGAGGAAGGACCAGCACTTCCGGCGCCTCGGTGGGGATGGTGGTGATCTGTGGATTATGCCAGACCAGCTCTACCGACTGAACATCGGTAAGCTGCATGGGCGATGTTTCCATTAGCTCCCCCAGGTATGCAATTTTGACAACGTCTCCCACTTCGAGAGAGGAATTCACCTCGGTGCAGACCTGGATTCGGTCGGCACGGGTGCGCTCTGCGCTGCCTTTCGTGGGGAGAACCAAAATAGAATTTTCGTGGACTTCCACCACGGTGGCGGTGAGAATGTTGCTTTCTGGGTTTTTGCCGCAGCCGGTAAGGGTCAGACAGAGTGCCAGTAAAATGACAAGCTTTTTCATGACGTAGGATCTCCTTAGTTCATGTGGGTGCCCAGATAGGCACACAGGGCTTCCGCCAGCTGACGGTGGCCCGCCTCGGACAGATGAATACCGTCAAAGGCCAGGGGAAGGTCAGGCAGCGGGAAATATCGGATTTTCTGCCGATGGGCGATGTTTTGGTAGAGCGGAAGCAGGGCGGCAATCGGTTGTGCTGCATCCCGCGGCCGGGCAGGGGGCGGGGAGAGAAGCAGCAGGGAGAGGGCCGGGAATTGAGCCTTGCAGTGAGAAATCATGGCTTCCATGCCCTGGGCGATGACATCGGGGGACTGCCCCCGGAGGGCATCATTGGTGCCCAAGAGGATAATGAGAAGGTCAGGTGCAGTTTCTCGGATCATGCCATCCAGGGAATTCAGCGCCCGGACACTTCTGGGAATGGTGCGCCCGTTTCCCCCCAGGTTGATCACCTGCCAGCCTGTCTTCCGGGAAAGCAAGTCACACCAGCGGGCATCGGCTTCATAGCGATCCCCCAGAAAGCCCCGAGGGTCGAAGCCGTAGGTATTGGAATCCCCATAGCAGAGGACAGTGGGCTGGGTCATGATTTTTTCGGCGTGGTGCCGCTTTCAATGAGGGCGGCGCCGTTGTCCTTGAGCCACTGCAGAGAGGTTCGGTAGTTCGGGAGCACCCGCTCCACCTGCGCCCAGAACCGGGGGGAGTGGTTCATTTCCAGCCGGTGGCACAGCTCGTGGACCACCACGTAGTCCAGAACCTCCGGGGGTGTCAGCATCAGCAGTACATTGAAGTTCAGGTTCCCGGCACTGGAGCAGCTGCCCCAGCGGGTGCGCTGATTGCGGATGGTGATTTTTCCATAGGTCACGCCCACCTTGGGGGCGTAATAGGCGACCCGGTCGGGAATGTGGACCAGGGCCCGGCGGGCCAGGGCTTCCAGCTGCTCCATGGTGAGTTTGGGAAGCTGGGGACGGCTGTAGATTTTTTGCAGGTTCTTCTGAATCCAGTCCCCCTTGCTTTCTACAAAGCGGCGGATTTCATCGGTAGACATCCGCCGGGGGGCATGGGCGATTACCTGTCCTTGGGGCGTGATTTGCAGTCCCAGGGTCTTTCGGTCGCTGCGGATGATTTGAAAAGAAAGATCCATGTGACATACCTCCATGGAGCGTGCAGCACGCAAGTCGAATATGAAGCAATCATAGCACATAGAGGGGAATAATGCAAGATTCCGGGGATTTTGCGCCAAATCCAAATTTCTAAAAAATTGTGCTCCGATTTATGCAGATTTATGGTATACTGTCCCAGAGTATGGGACAAGTGTCCGAGAGAGGAAATGATAAGATGAAGAAAGAAGCACAGTGGTTTGCGGATGCCGGGTATGGCATGATGGCGCACTGGGGACTCTATTCCCTGCTGGCAGGAGAGTATCGAGGCAGACGGGTGAAAAACTATGCCGAGTGGATCCAGAGCTGTATGGCAATCCCCAATCAGGAATATGAGGCGCTGGCAGGGGTGTTCAATCCCCTTTACTTTAACGCCGATGAATGGATTCGGCTGGCCCGGGATGCGGGAATGAAGTACTTTGTGTTTACGGCAAAGCACCACGACGGATTTGCTATGTTTCACAGTCAGGCGGACGCCTTCAACGTGGTGGACGCCACGCCCTTTGGGCGGGATGTGGTGGCGGAGCTGGGAGAGGCCTGCTACAAGTACGGTGTGAAAATGGGCCTCTACTACAGCCAGGAGCTGGACTGGCACCATCCTCACGGCGGCGGCTATGACCGGGAGGGAGGCTGCGCCGGGGTATCCTGGGACAACAGCTGGGACTACCCGGACCGGGCAAACAAGGACTTTTCCATTTGCTTCCAGGAGAAAATCAAGCCCCAGGTGACAGAGCTTCTAAAGAACTATGGGGACCTGTGCCTTATCTGGTTCGATGTGCCCCACACCATCACCCGGGACCAGAGCCTGGAACTGAGCCGTCTGGTCAAGCAGTATCAGCCGGAGTGCCTGATTAACTCCCGCATCGGTCACGGCGCCTGTGACTACGTCTCTTTGGAGGATAACGAATATCCCCAGGACCGAAAGACCTTGGAGGACGGCGGGGATCCCTACAACCGAGATGGCAGGGGAGAGACGGTCTGCCAGCTCTATGAGACCCCCGGCACCATGAATTCCTCCTGGGGCTTTCAGTACTTTGACCAGAACTGGATCACCCCGGAGAAAATCGTCAGCCGCCGGGAGCACCTGAACAGCATGGGTGTCAACTACCTTCTGAACGTAGGGCCGGACGGACTGGGACGGATTCCGTCCTTTAGTGTGGATGCCCTTCGACAGGCCGAGGCCCTGTATCGGCAGAAGCACCAGGACTGATTTTGCATACGGATAATTCCCGGAAATTGGACGATAAATAGGGAATTTTCAAATTTCCATCCCCCAGGGGGGCTTCCGCTGAGCCGGAAAAACGGGTATAATCAACCCCAGAAAAGCTTAGAGGAGGAATTCTGATGGAATTCAAGAAAGTCACAGCAGCGCTGCTGTCCGCAGCCGTGCTCCTGGGCCTTGCAGGATGCGGCGCCCCCAAGGAGCAGAATCAGGAGCTTGCGACAGTACAGCAGGAGACACAGAAGCAGGAGCCTGAGGTTAGAGGCGTAACGGCCTATGTGGGCACCAGCATCTTTGAGGACAGCCTGGACCCCATCAAGGGCGGCATGAGCCACGGCTTTCCTTTCATCAACAATGCACTGCTCCGGGTGAACCCGGATTCCAAATATGTGGGCGACCTGGCAACGGATTGGGCTGTCAGTGAGGATGCGCGCACCTATACCTACACCCTGCGCCAGGACGTCAAGTTCAGCGACGGCAGTGATTTCACTGCCGAGGATGTGGTTTTCACCTATGAGCAGGTTATGGAGAATCCTGCAAACAACGAGAATGTAGACCTGAGCAGACTGGAAAGCGTCACGGCAAAGGATGACTACACCGTTGAATTCCAGCTGAAGGAGCCCTACTCTCCCTTCCTGGATACCACGGCCCAGTTACAGATTGTTCCCAGCGACAGCTATGACAGCGGGAAATTCGACACCATGCCCATCGGTACCGGCGCATGGAAGATGGTCCAGTATGACCACAATCAGCAGATGATTCTGGCCGCCAACGAAAATTGTTACTACGGCGTACCCAAGCTCCCCCAGGTCACGCTGGTTTACATGGATGCGGATGCGGCCTTTGCCGCTGCCAAGTCCGGTCAGCTGGATGTGGTTATGGTGGGCACCAGCTACGCAGATGAGCAGATTCCCGGCATGACCCTGATTCCCTTTGAGACCATGGATGTGCGCCAGATCAGCCTGACGGTTCAGCCCAAGCACACCGTTACCACCGAGGACGGCAAGCAGATTACCGTGGGCAGCGATGTTACCAGTGACCCCGCTGTCCGGGAAGCGCTCTCCATCGGCATCGACCGCCAGAAGATCATCGACAACGCCTTCAACGGCATCGGTCGTCCGGCTGTGAACTTCACCGACAATCTGGTGTGGGCCAGCACCGAAGAGTACCCTGACGGTCAGGTGGACAAGGCCAAGGAGCTGCTGGAAAACGCCGGCTGGGTGGATACCGACAACGACGGCATCCGGGAAAAGGGCGATATTCGGTGCAGCTATGAGGTCTACTCCGCTGGCGGTGACCAGGACCGTTATCAGCTGGCATCCGCTCTGGCAGAAAATGCCAAGGAGCTGGGCATTGAAATCATTGTAAAGAGTGCCTCCTGGGATGAAGTAACCAGCCTGGAATACAGCGCCGGTGTTGTTTGGGGCTGGGGACAGTACAGTCCCACGGTTTTGCGGTCTCTCTTCTCTGAGAAGCTGTTTATGAAGGGTATGTTTGACAACGTGGTGGGCTATGCCAATGCCGAAGTAGAAGCGCAGATCGACAAGGCCCTGGCAGCAAGCAGCCAGGAGGAGGCAACCGAGGCCTGGAAGCAGGTTCAGAAGCTGGCAGATGCAGATTATCCCTATCTGTACCTTGTGAATATCGAGCACTGCTACTTTGTCAACGACAACCTGGATATGTCCCCGGAAACCCAGGTGCCCCATCCCCATGGTCATGGCACGCCTGTAATCTGCAATATGAATGATTGGAATTGGAAATAAATGAGAATTGGGAAACAAATCCTAAGTGAAACCCTCCGAGGGGTGCTGTTGATCTTTGGTGTCAGCTTGATTGCCTTCCTGCTGATCACCAAAGCACCCATCGACCCCTTGGTGTCTTACATTGGAACAAATTCTACATTGACTCAGGAAACAAAAGACGAAATCATCGAGTATTGGGGTCTTAACGACCCCTTACCCGAACGTTTTGTGACCTGGGTCAATCATGCTGTCCACGGAGATTTGGGACAGTCGATCACCTATAAGCGCCCGGTCATCGATGTAATCCGGGAACGGATGGTATATTCCTTTGTGCTGATGCTGCTGGCCTGGGTGCTGTCCGGCATTTTGGGCTTTCTCATCGGCGTTGCCGCCGGTATGCGCCCCGGCGGTGTCTTTGACCGCATCACCAAGGTGTTCTGCCTGGTGCTGAAATCGGCCCCTACCTTCTGGCTGGGCCTGATTTTCCTGACGGTGTTTGCGGTGCAGCTGGGCTGGTTCCCCCTGGGCATGGCAGTGCCCATGGGCAAGCTTGCGGCGGATGTAACCATCTGGGACCGAATCTACCACCTGATTCTGCCGGTGCTCACCCTCACTGTGGTGAACATCAGCGAGGTGGTGCTCTACACCCGGCAGAAGGTCACCGAAATCATGGGCAGCGACTTCATCCTCTATGCCCGGGCAAGAGGTGAGACCAGAGGCCAGCTGGTGCGGCGGCACGTTCTGAGAAATGTGGCACTGCCTGCCATTACCATCCACTTTGCAGCGTTCAGCGAGCTTTTCGGCGGTATGGCCCTGGCGGAAAATGTGTTCGCCTATCCCGGCATCGGCACCGCGACGACGGCAGCGGCAGTCAATGCGGACGTGCCTTTGCTGCTGGGCATTGCCCTGTTCAGCGCAATCTTTGTGTTTGTGGGCAATCTGCTCGCCAATATACTCTACGGGGTCTTTGACCCCAGAATCCAGGAGGCCGGATATGAACGAAAATAGAAGAAGCCTTCTGGAAGCCCGGGGTATTTCACGCCGGGCTTGGATCGCGTTTGTGATTGTCTGCGCCAGTATCTATCTGATTGGTGTATTCATTTGGGGCCTGCTGCTGAATCCTGAGACTTACGCAGTCCACTATGAAAATAAGTTCCTGGCTCCCAGCCTGGCCCATCCCTTCGGTACGGACTTCATGGGACGGGATATGTTCTATCGCTCCATTAAGGGCCTGTCCACCAGTCTGGTGATCGGTGTGCTGGCAGCGATTGTCAGCTCCTTCATTGCCTTGTTCCTGGGCATTGTCTCTGCGGTGTTCGGCGGATGGGTGGATAAGCTGGTGAATCTTGCCATTGACCTGTGCATGGGCCTGCCCCATCTGGTGCTGCTGCTTCTCATCTCCTTTATGATGGGCAGAGGGGTTAAAGGCATTACCATTGCGGTGGCGGTCACCCACTGGCCCGCTCTCAGCCGAATTGTCCGGGCAGAGGTGCTCCAGATTCGCTCCTCTCAGTATGTCCAGACTGCCTATCGTCTGGGCGTGTCCCCCTGGAAGGTGGCAGTGACCCACATGATTCCCCATGTGCTCCCGGCCTACTTCGTGGGCCTGATGCTGCTGTTCCCCCATGCCATCATGCATGAGGCGGCAGTGACCTTCCTGGGCTTCGGCCTGCCTGCGGAGATGCCCTCCATCGGTGTGATTCTCTCTGAGGCCATGAAGCACATTGTCACAGGAAAGTGGTGGCTGGCGGTATTCCCCGGTCTGCTGCTCCTGGCGGCTCTGATGTTCTTTGATGCCATTGGGGAGAACCTGAAAAAGCTCTGGAATCCCAGCAGCGGCAACGAATAAGGGGGAGCACCATGACAGAGAAAAGAGAAACCATTCTGGATGTGGAAGACCTGGTGGTCGCCTTTCGGATGTACGACAAGGGCTTCCGGAAAAAAGATTTGGAGGTCATTCACTCCCTGTCCCTGAAAGTGGGGAAGGGGGAGATTGTGGCAGTGGTGGGTTCCAGCGGCTCCGGCAAGAGCGTGCTGGCCCATGCGGCCCTGGGGCTGCTGCCCAAAAACGCCGTTACTTCCGGTCGAATCCGTTACAAGGGCCAGACCCTGGACAATGCCAAACGCAAGCAGTGCCTGGGTCGGGAGATTGCCTATATTCCCCAGTCTGTGGATTATCTGGACCCCCTGATGAAGGTGGGCCCCCAGGTGATTGGTGTCCACGGCACCCGGGAGCGTCAGCGGGAGCTGTTCCAACAGTACCAGCTTCCCCAGGAGACGGAAAGCAAGTATCCCTTCCAGCTCTCCGGCGGCATGGCCCGGCGGGTGCTCATCTCCTCTGCGGTGATGGGACAGCCGGAGTTGATTATTGCCGATGAGCCCACCCCGGGCCTGGATTTGGAAATGGCTACGGAGACTCTGAGCCATTTCCGAGAGCTGGCAGACCAGGGAGCGGCAGTACTGCTCATTACCCATGACATCGATCTTGCCTTCCATGTGGCGGATCGAATTGCGGTATTTTATGCGGGCACCATTGTAGAGGTGGCCCCCAAGGAAGACTTCCTGGCGGGAAAAGACGCACTGCGCCATCCCTACAGCAAGGCGTTCCTGGATGCCCTGCCTCAGAATGCATTTAGGCCCATTCCGGGCACCCAGCCCTACGCCGGGAACCTGCCCTCGGGCTGCCTGTTTGCGGACCGGTGCCCCTATCGGGACGAAGCCTGCGCCGGGGAGATTCCCATGCGCACCATCAGAAACGGGGAGGTGAGATGCGTCCATGCAGCTGAAAGCGGAACATATTGATTTTCGATACAACGAGAAATCCCCCTGGATTCTGAAGGACGTGTCCCTCAGCGTGGAGGAAGGGGAGCGGGTTGCCATTGTAGGCCCCTCGGGCTACGGCAAGAGCACCCTGGCCCGTATCCTGGCGGGATACCGCAAGCCGGTTTCCGGACAGGTGCTTCTGGACGAAAAGCCTCTGCCCGGTAAGGGCTACTGCCCGGTGCAGCTGATTTACCAGCACCCGGAGCTGGCAGTGAATCCCCGGTGGAAGATGGGGAAGACCCTGACCGAGGCCTGGCAGCCGCCTAAGGAGCTGTTAGACCGCATGGGCATCGAGCCGGACTGGCTCACAAGATGGCCCTCTGAGCTGTCCGGCGGCGAGCTGCAGCGGTTCTGCATCGCCCGGGCCCTCAGCCCTAAGACCAGGTTCCTGATCTGCGACGAAATCAGCACCATGCTGGATGTGATTACCCAGGCGCAGATTTGGCAGGTGCTGCTGGAGGAGTCCGAAAAGAACCGTCTGGGCCTTCTGGTCATCACCCACAACATCACCCTGGCACAGCGGGTCTGTGATCGCATCATTGAGCTGCCCAGACTCAATAAGGATCTCTAAGATATGGAACAAAAGCGGCAGGAGCCAAGGCTTCTGCCGCTTTTGACTGTGGAAAAACGCCATCGGGGCTTCCAAACAAGCTGTTGCTGCCTGCCGCTGCAGAAAGCGTTTTCCCTATCATAGATTTTTTTATAGATTACATTAAAAAACAGGCGTAGAAATCGGAAGTTAATCCGATTTCTGCGCCTGTTTTTGCGTTTATAGGAGCTGGTTTTCGCAACGGTGCATGATGCGATTCACACTTTTTGTTTAGTTCAGGAAGCCTTCAATGATCTTGTTCTCGGCTTCTTCTTCGGTAAGACCCAGGGTACGCAGCTTGAGAATCTGCTCGCCTGCAATCTTGCCGATGGCAGCTTCGTGAATCAGGGATGCGTCCCGGTTCCGAGCCAGCAGACGGGGAGAAGCATCCACAATGGCGTCTCCGTCGATGATGGCATCGCACTCGGAGTGACCGCTGCAGGGGGCATTGCCGGCAATGGTGGACACGTAATTCTGGTAGGAATTGTCCTTTGCAACGGAACGGGAGACAATGTCTGCGCCGGAGCCTTCGCCGTTGAGGTCCACCTGGAAGAAGGTCTCAGCCCGCTGATCCTTTTCAGTGAACAGACGCTCCCGGATGATGAGCCGTGCGCCTTCTGCGGCGGTGGCGGTGGTGTTCCGGGTGGCCTTGCTCACACCGCCCAGCTGGGTGGTGTCCATTTCCAGGACGGAATTCTTTTCCAGGGTGATTTCGGTGACAGGGTCGATGGTGCGGTCGCCGTCACCGTCGCCGGTGCCTACGTGCTTTTCCACGTACTTCACATGGGCGTTTTCCCCGATGAAGAAGCGGTGGATACCGTTGTGGCGGGCTTCCTCGTGACCGTCGCTGTGGACACCACAGCCAGCTACGATGGTAATATCGCAGTTCTCGCCGATCTGGAAATCGTTGTAAACCAGATCGTCCACACCGGCCTTGGTGACACAGGCGGGGATATAGACGGTTTCGCCCTTGGTGCCGGGGGCTACAATGATATCCAGGCCGGGCTTGTCGGTCTTGGATTTCAGCTTCACATTCTTGCTGGAAACCTGGGCCACGCACTGACCGTCCTGACGGATGTTAAAGGCACCTTCAAAGTCCTTGCCGTCGTAATCGGAGACGACCTTCAAAAGGGCTTCGGTGATTTCATTCATGGACATGGAATTGTCCAGCTTAATTGTATTATTCATGGAAGAACTCCTTCCGGCTACAGCATTTCTGGGTCTGATGTTCGCCTTCCAGCATTTTTGCCAGCATGGCCTTTCCGGGGCCCCGGTCCATCACGGTGCCGTTGCCAACCATGATGATTTCGTCTGCGATGTTCAGAATCCGCTCCTGGTGGGAGATGATTACCAGCGTGCCCTGGAGGTCCCGGTGCATTTCTTCAAAGACCTGGATCAGGTTCTGGAAGCTCCACAGGTCGATGCCTGCCTCGGGCTCGTCGAAAATGGAAAGCCGGGTATGACGGGCCAGCACAGAGGCAATCTCAATCCGCTTGATTTCGCCGCCGGAGAGGGTGGAGTCAATGTCTCGGTTCAGGTAGTTGTTGGCACACAGGCCCACCTTCTGGAGCATGACGCACAGGCTCTCTTTGTCCAGCTTCTCATGGGCTGCGGTTTCCAGCAGCTGCCGGACGGTGATGCCCTTAAAGCGGACGGGCTGCTGGAAAGCAAAGCTGATGCCCTTTCTGGCCCGCTGGGTCACATCGAGATCGGTGATGTCTTCGCCGTCCAGGAGAATCCGTCCGGCGGTGGGCTTCTCAATGCCCATCATCACTTTGGCGAGGGTGGTCTTGCCGCCGCCGTTGGGGCCGGTAATGGCAATGAGTTTTCCCTCATCTATGGTTAAATTGATATTCTTCAGGACGTCCTTCCCGTCCGATGCAGTCCAGCAGATATTCTGGAGCTCAAGCATCTTCTGCCACCTCTTTCATGTGTATCTTCTAAGGCTGCCCTTCGGCAAAACAGACTGCCGAAAAGACTTCTGTCCGGGAAAAATGCCCAGACTGAAAAACAAAATTGGAATTGCAAGCGGTCAGATATTCCCAGGATTCCCCGGAACGCTCTCTTTCATAAGCGGACAAAAAGAGAAGCCCAGACCACAGCGAGTCTATTGTATTGCTCCAGGGATTTTCTGTCAAGAGGGAACTGGAAAAATCCAGAGATTTTCTTGGATTTATTTCGATTTTTTGCCGATTTTGCGGAAATTTTCCGAAAAAATCCAGGGCCTTCCATACAGAAGGCCCTGGCAGGGTTTTCGTTAACGGCTCAGCGATTATCCAGTTTGTGGGGAACGTGGAGCAGCTCGTGGGTCTTGTCTGCAAAGTAGCCCTTATAGAAGAATCCAATCAAGGGGTTCTCGTCGGACTTCTTGATGGGCATACTCCGATCAATGGCGTAAAGGCCCTTGGCACGGTCGTTATTGCGCTTGTGGTCCTGTCTGGTGGGCTGACCGCCGCCCATGACACAGCCGCCGCGGCAGGCCATGACCTCGATCAGATGGTACTGCTTCTCACCGGAACGCACCCGGCGCATGACCTCTCTGGCATTGGCAAGGCCGGAGACCACACAGATGTTGAGCTCCATGCCGTTATAAGGCACGGTGAATTCCTTGATGCCGTCGCTGCCACGGACACCGCACTCGGCAATGGCGTTCAGGGTGTTGCGGTCGTGGCCCTCAGCCAGACGGCGGAGCACGGCTTCGGTGACACCGCCGGTAACGCCGAAGATCACGCCGCCGCCGGAGCCAAGGCCGAAGGGCATATCGCAGGATTCCTCACTGAGGGCTGCGAAGTCCAGACCCAAATCCTTGATCATGTGGATCAGCTCGGTGGTGGTGATTACGGCATCGGTATCCTTTTCGCCCTTGGTATAGGCGTCGGGACGCTCGGCTTCCATCTTCTTTGCGGTACAGGGCATGATGGAGACAACAAAGGTCTTCTTGCCTGCCTGTGCAGCGGGGCCGCGGTAGTACTCCTTCAGAACGGCGGAGAACATACCCTGGGGGCTGCGGCAGGTGGAGACATTTTCCTTGAAGTCCGGGAACTCATTCTCCACGAACTTGACCCAGGCGGGGCAGCAGGAGGTGAGCAGCGGCAGCTTTCCGCCGTTTTCCACCCGCTCCAGGAATTCTGCGGACTCCTCCATAATGGTGAGGTCGGCGGTGTAGGTGGTGTCGAAGACCTCGTCAAAGCCCATGGTGTGCAGGGCGGCGACGATCTTGCCCATGACGTTGGTGCCGCCGGGCATATTGAAGGCTTCGCCCACAGCCACACGGACGGCGGGGGCAATCTGAGCCACGACCCGGGTGTTGGGGTCATGGAGTGCCTTCCAGACGGCCCGGGAGCTGTCCTTAATGGTGAGGGCACCGGTGGGACAGACCACCCGGCACTGACCGCAGCTGACGCAGCGGGTGGCGGCAAGGGGACGGTCAAAGGCGGGGCTTACCACGGCTTCACTGCCTCGGTGCATGAAGTTGAGGACACCCATGCCCTGAATTTCGGAGCAGACCCGGACACAGTCGCCGCAGAGAACGCACTTGTTGGGGTCCCGGACGATTGCGTAGGAGCTGCTGTCTACAGGCGCAGGCTCCTTGTAGTTGCTGAATCGGATGGTATCAATGCCCATCCGCAGAGCCAGGCTCTGGAGGGCACAGTTGCCGCTCTTTTTACAGGTGGTGCAGTCCCGGTTGTGGGCAGCCAGCAGCAGTTCCACAATGAGCTTCCGGTTTCTGCGCAGACGGTCGGTATGGGTGTAGATTACCATGCCGTCCCGGGGGACTTCGGAGCAGGATGCAAAGGTCTTGCCCCGGTCGTCCTCTACCGTACACAGACGGCAGGCACCGAAGGTGGAAAGCTCCGGCAGATAACACAGGGTAGGCATATCAATGCCGGCCTTGCGGATGACTGCAAGTACGTTTTTTTCATCGGTAAATTCATAGGGTTTACCGTTAATTGTCATAGTTCCCATGATTTACCCTCCTTACGCGTCGATGTAGATGGCACCAAATGCGCAGTTATCCTTACAGGAGCCGCACTTGATACACTTGGTGGGATCAATGCTGTAGGGGTGCTTCACAATGCCGGAAATAGCATTGGCAGGACAGAACTTCGCGCACTTGCTGCAGCCCTTACAGATATCGGGATTGATGACATAACGCCGCAGAGCGGTACAGACCTTGGCGGGGCACCGCTTATCCACGATGTGGGCGATGTATTCATCCCGGAAGGTATTGAGGGTACTGATGACGGGAAGGGGAGCGGACTTGCCCAGGCCGCACAGAGCCATGGACTGAATCATGGTTGCCAGCTCCTCCAGGGTATCCAGGTCTTCCAGTTCGCCCTGACCGTTTACAATCCGTTCCAGAATCTCCAGCATCCGCTTGGTGCCCTCTCGGCAGGGGACACACTTGCCGCAGGATTCCCGCTGGGTAAAGCCCATGAAGAACCGGGCCACTTCCACCATACAGGTGTGCTCATCCATGACCACCATGCCGCCGGAGCCGACAATGGCGTTGAACTTCTTCACAGAGTCGAAGTCCAGAGGCTCATCCAGGTGCTTTTCCGTGAGACAGCCGCCGGAGGGACCGCCAATCTGAACGGCCTTAAACTTGGCACCGGCCTTGAGGCCGCCGCCGATGTCAAAGATGATCTCCCGCAGGGTGGTGCCCATGGGCACTTCAATCAGGCCGGTGTTTTCAATGGCGCCGGTGAGGGAGAAGGTCTTACAGCCGGGGCTGCCGGGGGTTCCGATGGAGCGGAACCAATCGGCACCTTCCAGAATAATTCTGGGAACGTTTGCAAAGGTTTCTACGTTGTTGAGCACGGTGGGCTTTTCCCACAGACCCTTTTCAACGGTACGGGGCGGTTTCACACGGGGCATACCCCGGTTGCCTTCGATGGAGGCAGTCAGTGCGGAACCCTCGCCGCAGACGAATGCGCCTGCGCCCCGGTTGATATGCATATGGAAATTAAAATCGCTGCCCAGAATGTGGTCGCCCAGCAGACCGATTTCTTCCATCTGGGCAATGGCGCTGCGCAGACGGGCCACGGACATGGGATATTCGGCACGGACGTAGATATAGCCGTTTTCAGCACGGACAGCATAGGCGGCGATCATCATGCCCTCGATGAGCTTGAAGGGATCACCCTCCATCACGGAGCCGTCCATGAATGCGCCGGGGTCGCCCTCGTCGCCGTTACAGACCACAAAACGGTCCGGGTCCTTCTGGCGGGCTACCTGCTTCCACTTCTTGCCGGTGGGAAAGCCGCCGCCGCCGCGGCCCCGGAGGCCGGACTTGTCAATCTCTTCGATGACATCCTCCCGGGACATGGAGAACATGGCCTTTTGCAGGGCCTGGAAGCCGCCGGATGCCATATACTCCCCCAGGGACTCGGCATCGAACTTGCCGCAGTTTTCCAGAACAATCCGGGTCTGCTTGGCAATGAAGGGAATATCCTCGGGGCGGATGTAGGCTTTTTTATCCTTGGTGTAGAGAAGCCGATCCACCACTTCGTCCCCGATTACGGACTTTTCAAAAATTTCCTCGCAGTCATCCGGCTGGACCTTGATGTACTGGATGACCTTGTCGCCCTTCTGGATGCGGACCAGGGGGCCTAACTCACAGACACCCTGACAGCCGGTTTTCTTGACACCGACTACCGGGGGATGTTCGTCTTCGTCGTGGGGCTTAAATTCCAACTGAACCTCCGGGTGCTCCACGGTGAGAAGCCGGAAAATCCGGTGGATCTCGTTGGAGCCGGTGGCGATACAGCCGGTGCCGGAACAAACCAGGATTCGGCAGGCATACTGCTGAATGGTTTCCACCGCCTGTTGGCGGGTTTCATTGAGTTCAGCTACAGTCTGGATCATAGTACGTCACCTCTCAGCTCACTAATCAGGGCCAGTGCCTTTTCAGGGCTCATGCGGGGGTAGATCTTGTCATTCACCATCATGGTGGGGGCAAGACCGCAGGCACCCAGGCAGGAAACCGTTTCTACGGTGAACATCATGTCATCCGTGGTGTGCTTTTTCTTGCTGAGGCCCAATTCCTTCCACAGCGCTTCCAGAATGGGACCGGAATGTTTCACATGGCAGGCAGTGCCGTCACAGACCTTGATGACATAGCGGCCTTTGGCCTCAAAAGAGAAGTTTTCGTAAAAGGTGGCTACGCTGTACGCCTTGGCCTCGGTGATCCCAATCTGTTTTGCAACATAGCTTAAAAGCTCAGGAGGCAGGTAGCGGTATTCCGCCTGAATATCCTGCATAATGGGGATCAGGGAGCGGGCGTCCCGGATGTAGCGGGAAATGATTTCATCTGTTTTCTGGTAATAGGATTCGTCCAGCATGGCGATTCTCCTCCTCGCGTTTCGGACTAGTTATCTGGGCACTTCGGACATACCCGATGCATTTATTATAGCACCGTTTTGGGGGAGACGCTATGAACGGATCCTCCATATAAAAATCGAATATTGGTGCATAATGCACAAAATACGCAGGCAGTAACCCATTGCTTACTGCCTGTATGTACAATAAAAAAGCAGAAAAAACCGCCGAAGGGCTTGCGTTCCTTCGGCGGGCAGGTATTGGGGAAACGGGATTCAGAGAAGTTTTTTGTACAGATTCTCGGCATCCCGGAAGATTCTCTGCCGCTCCTGGGCATTGCAGGTGCGCAGAAGCTTTACGGAGGGATTTCCCCAAATGTCGAAGAATTTAGGCCCGGACCAGTGAAGATAGGGCACCGGATGGCAGACAGCCCAGATCATGCCCCGGGCGGCTGCGGCGGGCTTCATGAAGATGACCTTCATGGGATGCTTGATGATGGCGAAGATCACCTTGGGATAGTGATTTGTAATCCCGGTAAAGGTGATGCCCGGATGGGCAATGGCAAAGTCCACCTGAGGGTGGTTTTTGAACAGCTCGCCCATGGCGAACATGAGGTAGCGTTTGGAATTGCCGTAGATGAGGGATGCCGCGGTGCGGGTGGAAAAGTCCAAATCCTGGGGGTCGGACTTGGAATAGGTGTGGGCGATGCTTCCCATTACCACCACCTTGCCGTGACGCTGAGACAGCTTCGGCAGCAGCTGCTTTGTCATATAGTAGGGAGCGGCGAAGTTAATCTGAAACACGTTGAGAAGCCCGGTGGAGCAGATTTCCCGGGGGATGCTGTAGGCTCCGGCGTTGTGAATCAGAAGGTCCAGGGGCATCTGAGCCAGTGCTGCACAGGCGGCCTTTACAGAGTCAATGTCCGTCAGGTCCACGGGAATATCCGCAATCTGTGCGGTGGGATACTGGGCCAGCAGCACCTCCCGCAGGACCTGGGTTTTCCGGGAATCCCGGTTCAGAAGCACCAGACTTCCTCCAAGGGCTAATAAATCCTTGCAGATCTCCCGGCCCAGGCCGCCGGTGGCCCCGGTGATGGCGATGGTCTTTCCCAGTAGAGAGGTGCCGTTCTTTTGCAGCCAGGTTTCCTTATGCATATCGATCACTCCCAAAGCTTTGTATCCAGGTTCTAAGCAGAAAAGGGCAGTCTTTTGACCACCCCAACAGAACTATCATATCACGTTTGAACCGAGAAAGTCAATCAAAATCGTCTTAAAGATCCGTATTTCTCTGAACTGCACCAGAGATACAGGACTTTTTTGTGAAAGAGTGCGGATTGTATTTTCCGGCGCGCCGTGTTATTCTTTAGGTACAAAGAGGTGATACCAATGACCTAGGACAGAAGCTCCCAAGGGAAACCGGTTCACAGCTGGCGGACTTTCTAAAATCTTCCGATGATATAAAAGAAAATCTTGAGAAAGGAATTCTGTAGCGGAAGTAATTCCGGCGTGTATGAAAACAGAAAGTGCCGTCAAATACCAGAAAGCGGAGGTAACCAAAGATGTTAGAGCCCAAGCATTCACAGAAATGACCCTTGATCGTAAGGTTTTCAGACGATCAAGGGTCATTTCTTTTGTTCTGCGCCCATGGGGGCGTTTTTTTGTTTTTATGGAGAATTTCTTTCGGTTGCATTTTAGGGGAAAGCGTACTAAAATAGGGAGCAGAAACTGATATTTCACAGATAGGAGTGTTTTACATGATGACTGTTCCCCAGCGTCTTGCAGCGCTTCGGGCCGCAATGGCTCAGGCTGGCTGCGACGCATTTCTGATGCCCAGCTCCGATCCCCACAGCAGTGAGTATGCTCCGGCACACTACACCGCCTGGGAGTATTTTTCTGGGTTCTCCTGCGAAAATTCCAACCTGGTGGTGACTGCTGACGAGGCAGCCCTCTGGGTGG
>JAHHRT010000025.1 GCA_020025615.1 Oscillospiraceae bacterium
GAATTATACCGGGGTTCGACCTGCTTTGTCAATACCTTTTCGGAAATAGAATTTCGGAGTTTATAGGTGCTGTAAGACATATTTCATAATCTTAAGGAGTACACCCAGGGGATTTTCCCTGGGTGCTGCTTTCTTTCCTCAATTTTTCGTCTCAGTCTGCTCCTTAGCTGCCTTTTCTATATAACTGTTAAAGAATTCTTCTAATGGGATGTCATTGCCTACAATCGTATAGATAGGATCAGCTCTATCTTTTTCCATATCATTGACCAGGATAGAGCCTCCTCTCTCATTGGAAAACATGATTTCAACAGGATGTCCATCTACTGTATAGATAATATCGCCAAAGCTGTTCATTAGATTGGATTTCGTTACTTTCTTATACTGAAATCCTTCCATATCATTGATTAACTGACTGAACAGTTCAGGAGATAAATGAAGAGAACTTTCCTGGTCTGCTCTTTTGATGATTGCCAGTGCCTCATCAGGCTTCGGAGCTACTGGCAGAATATCCGAGAAAGAGCGCTCCCTGTTAGAAATCATAAATCCGGCAATTCCTGCCAGTAGGATGCTCACGGTAACGATTGAGATAATGATGATTTTTGCTGGCTTTTTCATAGGTATCCCCCTTTTGGAAAGAAGAGAGTATCACAATTTGTCGGCGGCTTCCTTTGCGTGCTGAGCGAAGAGCTCCCGGATTACCGGGGACTGCCCCAGGCCGGTTAAAATGCAGGAAACCTGGTATCCCTGGGCTTCCAGCTGGCTGCGCCAGGAGTCCGGTTCCTCTCCTGCCATATCGTTTTTGGCATGGTCACCTGCAACCATCATAAGGGGCATCAGGCGGATTTTGCGAATGGCAGGCTGGGCTTTCAGCCGCCGGATCACCTGTTCCAGAGAGGGACAGCCCTCTACCGTGCCGATAAAGGCACGCTCCCAGCCCAGGTCCCGCAGCAGGTATTCGAGAAGCGCATAGGATGCGTTGGCCTGGTGGGCGGTACCGTGGCCCATGAATACAACGGCTTCATCCGCTGCCGGCTCGTCGGTGAGGGTGCAGATGGCCCGGGCCATGTTCCAGTAATCGGGGATGGTTTTGAGCAGGGGCGTACCGATGGAGAGCTTCAGAAACTGCGCAAAGGGGGCAGCCAGGGAACAGAGCTTCTCATATTCCTCGCCGCAGATCACGTGGGTAGGCTGCAGCACCACCTGGGAATAGCCCTCCACCACCAGGCGGGCCAGAGCCTGGGGGACGTTGTCAATTTCAATCCCATCCCGGGTTTTCAGTTTTTTCATAATGATGCTGCTGGTAAAGGCCCGCCGTAACGTGAAATCCGGGAGTGCCTGGGCAATGGCCTTTTCTGTAGCGGCGATATTTTCTTCCAGGGTGTCTAAGTGACTGGTACCAAAGGAGGTTACCAGAACGGCTTTTTTTGTTTCCATAGATGAATCTGCCTTTCTCATTTTGATTTTGACGGCGTTCCTTACCTTGACTGGAAAGCCTAAAGTGGTTTTTAAGAGCCTAAAAAAGGGACCTCCTATGCGGAGGTCCCTTTTCAGATTCTGGACTTATTTAGCGCTTTTCTTCTTTTTGTTGACCAGCAGAAGAACAATCAGAGCAACAGCGGCAACGCCTGCGATGGTGGCGTAGAGCACAGGATTACGCTGATCGCCGGTGAGGGGAGAGACGCTGCTGCCAATCTTCAACTTGGCAGAGGCCTCAGCCTTCAGATAGTTTTCGGTGTCGTCCGCATTGGAGACATTGAACACCAGGCTTCCCTTGGCATCCTTGGGCACCTTGTAGGTGCACTTCCAGACACCGGCGGTATCCGTGGCTTCCAGCTTGAGGTCCTTGGAGCCTACCAGCAGCCGGGGAGCTTCGGGCTGCTCCCAATTTTCGGTCATCAGGTTTTCTTCGCCGTTGACTGCGGTAACAGTGATCGTCACATTCCGACCGGCAACCGCAGAGGTTCTGGAAAGCTTGATCTTCATAGCGGTCTTTGCAGGCTGTACAGTGAGCTTTCCATCCTGGAAGGTGATGTTGTAGTTGGGGTTGTTGGCATTGGTCACACTGCCCTGGGAAATGGGGTAGACACCCACATTTTCACCTTCGGTACGAGAGAGGGTGCCCACCAGCTTGTCGCTGCCGACCAAACCGTTGTCACTGACAGTGGGTTTGATGCTGGGGTCCACCTGACCATAGCGCTTGGAGAGGGAAGGAGCAGTCACAGTGATGGGCTTCGGGGTGATCTTGCCGGTGAACTTCTCAATGGTCACAATGTAGTTTTCTGCATGCTCTCCTGTCAGGACCACATGGCCTGCGGAGACGGGAATGTCGGTTCCTGCACCGGCAGTCTTAAAGGTGCTGTCCTGAATGGACTGAATCTCGACCTTGTCATTGCCAATGATTCCGTCTTTGTTGAGCACAAAGTCGATCTTGGCATCCTTGGTGAACACATTGCCGTCGTAGACCTTCTCTGCGGTGGCAGTGGCGGTGAGGGGCTTGTGAGCGATGGTTACTTCGAAGCTCTTTTCAGCGGATTCCTTGTCGCCGTTTACGACCTTATAGGAAATGGTGTACTTTCCTGCGGTGGTGGCAGAGGGAAGGGCTTCTACCCAGTCACCCTGATTGATACGGTAGAAGAATTTGCCGCCGCCTACGGCTTCGCCCTGAGAGGCCAGCAGGGACTGGGACTGTCCGTTGTAGACAAGACCTTCGGCAGGTGCGGGCTCCTTGGTCACAATGGGAGCATCAGGCTGCTGAATGGTTCCCTGGAAGGGGTCGATGGTGACAACATAGTTCTTGGAATCGGCACCGCTCAGCTTGACAGTACCTGGGGTGACAATGTGCTGTCCGGGCATATTGGATGCAAACTTGCTTCCTTCGATGCCGTCGACCTTAACATCGTCCTTACCGAAAGCGTCGCTGGGAACTTCAATCTTCATAAAGGCATCTGCGGCATCGCTGCCGTCATAGGCCTTTTCTGCGGTGGCAGTGGCTTTCACGGCCTTGGGGGCAATCTTTACGGTGAGATCGGCCTCTGCACTGTCTGCAAAGCCATCATCGCCCTTGGCACGATAGTAAATCTTATACTCACCGGCATCCGTGGCAGTGGGAATCTCCTGGGACCACTCGGAAGCATCCAGACGGTACTCCATGGTGCCGTGGTTGGCGTTACCGGCGGTCAGCAGTTCCTGGGCAGCTCCATCATAGGTCAGGTCGACGAAGGCCACAGGGGCCTGATTGACAACTGCGGAGTGGATGGACTTGCCGGGAACATAATTGATACGATAAAACTCGGAGTGGTCTGCATCTTCGTTCTTAATGACAGCGGCCGAGGGAGTGATGGTTCCGTTGCTCTGCCCCTCGGGAATCTCCTCGGTGAGGGTGATCTGGGTAAGTGCATCACCGCCGACGAGAGCGGGGGTAACGCTTACCTGATTCAGTTCCTGAGAAATTTCAGTTCCATTGGGAAGAACCTGGTCTGCAGCAGTAATGGTGATGTCTGCTTTCGTAATATCCACATGGAGCTCAAATTCGGTCTTTACATCCTCCTTTTCAAGGACGTAGTTTCCGGAATTCCTGAGTGTAATCTTCAGCACGGCATTGAGGCTCTGAGGATCGGTATCGGGCTTTGCGTCCGTCAGTACCAGCTTTGCATCATAGTCGCGGCCCATTGCCGGGGCAACATTCACTTTCCCTACGGTGAAGGCCAGGGGAAGCTGAGGCTCTTCCGGAATGGTCAAATCCGTGGTGCCATCGTAGGCTCTGCCGGGGAAGCTGACGCTGTTCGTTTTTACTTCCGAAACAACAGCCTTGCGGATGGTAAAATCACAGGTACTAACAGCCTCGGTGTAGGTATCCGTTGCAGGATAGACGACCTTTACTGTGTAGGTCCCGGCATTTTCAGGAACCTTGTCCGTATAGGCATCGTCCTGGGCATCTCGGGGCTTGTAGGTGACAACAGGCGTTACATTTTCATTGGTAGTGGAGCTGCAATCAGGCACACTTGCTTTCTGCCCATAGGTCCAGTCAGTCAATTTAATGGTGGCGGAACCTGGCTCCTTTTCAGGGGGAGCATCATGCACATCAGGCGCTGCAATGACAGCAGTGTCGGCGGCATCTGTCGCTTCTGCGGCAAAAGCTGCCATGGGCATCAGTCCAATCAGCATGGTCAGTGTCAGTATCACACTGAGGATGCGAAGGGATGTTTTCATAGAAATTACCTCCTTTTGTTCTTTCCGATACAGCATACTGGAAGTTGTATAGATTGTCGTAAATCTCCGACGTTCTCATAGCTTCTACTTGGATGTTATCACAGATAAGAGGGGAATACAACAGCTGTACATCTAAATTATAGAAAATTTAATAATTCGGTCACAAAGAAAAAATCCGACCCATGGAGAGGCCGGAAATCGGGTGCAGAAGAGACTGTGGAGGGAACTTTTTAGTTGTCATACAGGTGATTGAAAAAAGAGAATAGCAGCCCAGTGGTAACTAAGGTACAGCACCCGTCTCATGTGGGCTTACAGCGGCACAAGACGGGTGCTTTTATAATCGTTTCTTCGTATTTAGATGTGTTTCCCGACAGGGAGCGGGAAAGGACAATCCCTCATTTTTGCGCGCTCGCAGAGCACGGGTGCATTGGATGGAGATTAGTCTTCAAAGTATGCGGCAAGAATTTCCTGCGCTACGGGAGCCAGCCAGGAACCCTGGGCCGCTTTTTCACCGTAGACTGCCACGGTAATCTGGGGGTCCTCCATAGGCGCAAAGCAGAGGAAGGCACCGTTGTCGGAGCCGCTGCCTGCGTGCTGTGGGCTGCCGGTGGCGGCGCAGACAGTCACCGGGAAGGGGTTTGGATCATCTGCACCGCCGAAGTAATTGCGGGCAGTGCCGTCGGGGCCGTGAACTGCATTTTTCATGCCGGTCATGTAGGTTTCGTAAGTCTCCTGGGAAATCTCCAGCTTACTGCGAATTGTTTTTGGCGGCTGTTCTGGAAGCAATTCCTGCCCATCCGGGGACAGGACCCGATTGAGAACAGTGGCCTGGCAGCGGGTGCCCTTGTTCGCCAGGGTGGAGCCATAGACAGCCAGCTGAAGGGGAGTGAAGCGGTTTTCGGACTGTCCTATCACGGCAAGAATCCGATCTCCTACAAACCAGTTTGCATTCAGCCCCACATAGTTCTGCGCCTTGGTGTCTGGGTTTGCCCGGGTGCCGATTTCCTCCGTGAGCTGGATTCCGGTGTGTACACCCAGACCCAGTGCTTTTGCGGTATCGTCGATATTGTCGATGGTCAGCCGATCTCCTAATTCATAGAAGAAGTAGTTGCAGGCCACTTCCAGTGCCTTGGAACCGTCGATGGTGCCGTGGGTGGCACCGTGGACGGAGATTGCCAGCGGACAGGCGGGATTAAATCCGGTGTATTTATCAAACACACCCTTGGTTTCTATGGTTTCCTGATAAGCAAGCAGATTGTTTTCCATAGCGGCAATGAGTGTACAGGGGAGATAGAGGGTGCCGGGAGCGTAGCAGGCCTCTAACGCCCGGTTGCACAGAGGATTCCTGGAATCGGTTTGCAGGGCTTCCATCTCCTGGTCCGCGGTGGCAGGGTCAAAGCTGGGGTAGCTGGCGCAGGCCAGCACCTTTCCTGTTTTTACCTCCATGACAACTACAGCGGCACCTTCGGCATCCTCGCCGTCAGTGTTTTCCGGGTAGGTGGCGGGATTCTGCAATTCCTGCATCCGTTTAGCCAGGGCATTTTCTGCGATCTGCTGAAGCCCCAGATCCAGGGTGGTTTCCACGCTGTCTCCTGCACGGAGATAGTCGTCAAAGGCTGCTTCCATGCCGGATGCACCAGTATTGCCGTCCAGACGGCCCAGCATTTGCGCGGCATATTGGGTGTGATACTGCCGGACCGCGGAATCTGCGACGGTCAGCCCGGGGATGTTCAGGGCCTCAATAGCAGACAGGGCATCGTCGGAGATATCCTGCACGATTATACAGTCGGCGGAGTCAGAAGAATCCAGCAGATAACGCATACCGATGACAGCCCGGGCCTCCTCGGAGCTCCAATCCTCCGGAAGCCAGTAATGGGCTCTGAGCTGGTCCACCACAGCCTGCGCAGTGGGCTGCGGGGGAAGCTCCTGCACTTTCCGATAGGCATCAAACGCCTGCTGCCGGGAGCCAGCTTCGGCGGATTCCAGATAGGTATAGGGCTCGGTCACGGAAATGGGAAGTCTGTCCCGAAGAGGGAGCCCCAGCTCTGTGCATTCGTGATAGAGCCGCAGCAGCTGTTCGTTCAGCTCCTCTGCGGTGCCGATTTGCAGAGAATCCAGCACCAAATCCCGGCAGGCCCGGCTGCTCACCAGAATTTCTCCGTTTCGGTCCAGAATACTTCCGCGCAGAGCCTGGGGGACAGCAGGAGACGTTTCGGTACTTTCCGGTCCGGCGGCCTCCGTTTGGCGTGTTTCAGAAGCTGCATAAGATTCGATGGTCTCCTGAATCTCAGACGGCACGGGAGCGGCACAGCCGGCCCCCAGTTGGAGCACCATCAGAATCCCGATACATAGGCAGATACCTTTCTTGTTCATGGTGTATATCCTCCTGATTGTAAAAATGAGATAGCACAATGGCTGGTATTAGTGGTAGGTGATATAGTCCATATAGCGCATCAGCGCATCACTGCGGACTTCCCAAGCCGTCAAATCTGTAAGGGGCTGAGCGTCATCTTCGGTGAAGGCCTGGGGGTGCGGGGAGATGACCAGACGTATATTTTTGGCATCGAATTGAAGCACTGCGGCAATCTCGTGGATGGGGTCCAGCAGCAAAACTGAGGAGGCACCGATTCCAGGCTCTCGATATTCAACGTTGAGCAGTTCCTCTGCGGTGCAGTCTTCCGTGCGCATTACCGGGGTAAAGTCCTCCGGACGAAGGGTATTCAGCATTTGGAGTAGTATCTGGGTGCGGGGGCGGCACAAATATTTCGTAATTGGCTCCTCACGGTCGTTCATCATCAGGAAGAAGTTATTGGGAGCGTTGGTGAGCCGTGCCTCCTGAATCTGGGACAGCTTCAGTCCCTGGGTCCAGGTCCAGGGCTGGGAGAGGTCTGCATAGGGGCTTCCGGATACGGACTCCCGAACCACCGGGTCCAGATAGGCACTGACCAGCTGTTCAAGCTCCTGGGGATTTTGAATCCGGTAGACATTCACATAACACGCTTCGTTTTCGCTCTGGGGATTGGTTTCCGGCAGATACAGAAGGGAGAGACCGTTTTGCAGCCAAAGCGTCAGCTGGTCATGGTTGGGAACTCGATAATCCCGAAAGACCATCTGAATTCGGTCCTGGGAATCTTCTGCGGTGCTGTCCAGGAGAATATGGGATTGAAGGGGCGCGGTATCGCATAGGGTACTGTGGAAAAGGGAGATAAAGTCCGCAAGCTCTTGGTCCTGGGAAATATCGACCCTCTGATTTCCCTGAATCAGCTCCACTGAGCTGAGACCGGCGAACCCTGTGAGCTGGGAAAGATTCTGCACAGCAGGGGTAGTCAAATATGCCTGTTTGCTGATGGCATCGATTTCCTTTGCGTAAAGTCCGACCCAATCTTCGGCACCCTGGGTGTCCAGGACTAAAACATAGTCGGTTCCGGGGACTGCCTGAAGGCGTGTCTGGGTTTCTGAATCATGGGCGGCGGAATCATCGGGCAGACAGTGGTAATAAATCCAGCCCAGGGATTCGCCTTTGGGGCGGCAGCGAATACCAAAGCCAGTGCCGGGGGCGGTATGGGAAACCGTTACATACTCCCAGTCTCCCGGTAGTGTGACCGTCAGTTCTGAGCCCGCTGCACAGACTTGAACGGTTTGGGGCGGTTCTATGCCGGGAGTTTGGCCCAGCTGCACGGTGGAGGGATAGAGCAGAAATTGCTCCATGCAGGAACGAAGGGCTTCGTCCTGAATTTCCCAGGCGGAGAGGCTGTAAAGCGGATGCTCTTCCCACTGCTGTCCGAAAAATTCTGCTTCATCCCGGGAAACGAGAAGCGTTACGCGCTGACCGTCGTATTGAAGCACTGCGGCAATTTGGTGAATGGGGTCGTCCAGCACAATGGACACGGTTTCGGTACGGTTGGAAAGCTCCACAATTTGTTTGGCGGTGCTGCCGGTGGGCGGTGTTACGGGAGAAAAAGCCTGCTGTTTTAATCCGTTCAGTACAGAAATCAGCGCCTCTGCTTGAGAATTTGTGCAGTAACCAACGATGGTAGTGCCTGCCATGCGCTCGCTGCTAATATCATAGAAGGGGTTTGCCCGGACATATCGGGCCTGGGCAATTTGAGAAAGGTCCAGTCCCTGGGTCCAGGACCATGGCTGAGAGAGATCTGCATAGGGGGCACCGGTGACTTCCTTTTCTGCCACCGGGGTGCCGTAACGTTCCAGAAATTCCAGAATCTGCCCGGGCTCCTTTACGGTGTAAACAGACAGCGGGGTATCTGCGAAATCGGCAGGATCGTTTTCGTTTTGGGGCAGGTAGAGGGTGGAGAAATCCTCCGAAAAGGCAAGATTTCTCGTCTCTCCGTCCCAGAGAAGAGAAACGGAAACCACATCGGTTCCTTTTGCGGCCGCGGATTCCGGGGTGCAGGTAACCTTTTCCATCATATGGCAGCAGGCGTCCAGTGCCTCCGGGTGGCAGAGGGTTAATTGGGTGCCGGAGGTATCTACCACCAGCTGGGACAGCCCGGACAGTCCGGTGAGCTCTGCCAGCGTGTGCTTGGCGGGCATGGTGGCAAAGCACAGCGCCACGACTACCAGAGCAATCAGCCCCAGGGCTTTCAGAATGAAAGAGGGTTTTTGATAGTGCAGCACATCCTGAATCCGCTGTTTGACGCTGACTTCTCCAAAGGCCACGGGACAGATGCTGAGGTGCCTGGGAACACTGCAATTCAGCAGTGCCGTAGCGTAGCGGGCCTGCTGCTGGCGGGACAGTCCCCGAATCACCCGCTGGTCACAGGCGGATTCAATATCCCGACACAGGAGAATGTAGGCAATCCACATCAGGGGATTGAACCAATGAACAGCCAGCAGGGCAAAGCCCAGTGGCTTCCACCAGTGGTCCTTCCATTTGAGGTGCATTCTCTCATGGGCCAGTACATACTGGGTTTCCTCTGCTCCCAAATCAGAGGGGAGATAGATTCTGGGACGGAAAATTCCCAGCAGGAAAGGGCTTCCAATGTCGTCGCACAGATAGATACCCTCGTCATTTTGCAGAGAAACAGCGGTCTGCCGGTGAATTTTCAGAAAGCTGACCAGGGCATAACTGCACATTCCGGCGCCGCCAAGGAGCCAGACTGCGGCTCCAACGGTTCCCCAAATGTCAACGGGTTCAGCACGATTGGGATTTTCCAGAACCGCCGGGGTGTGCTGGGGGACCTGTTCGGAAATCACAGGTGCGCTTTGCTCCCAGTCCACGGGGAGGTCCCGAACAGGCGCTTCTGCCGGAGCTGTATCTGGAATCGAAGCCGGGGCCGCTGGGGGCAGGGCAATTTCTATGGGTTCCCGGCGGGGAAGGGGTGTCTGAGGAACCAGGCTCATGGAGCTTTCAATGGAGAAAGGACAGAGAAGCCGCAGGGCAACCAAGGCCCAGAGGGCACAAATCATACCTTTAGGCGCTTTTTTCAGAAGCAGCCGGGCGGCAAGAACTGCCAGCACCAGAAAGCTTGCCGAGAAGGAGAGCCTTAGAAGATTCCAAAATAACGCAGTCATGGTTATTCCTCCTCAAAATTCTCAATCATTTTGCGCAGTTCCGATATTTCCTGTTTTGAAAGAGCTCTTCGAGAGGTAAAGGCGGCGATAAAGGCGGGGAGAGAGCCCTGAAAGCTTTCTTCCACAACGGCCTCGCTCTGCCGGGCGTAAAATCCATCCCGGCTGATGCGGGCATCGACCATCCCGTCGCTGTTGACGAAGATTCCCCGCTCACAGAGCTTTCGGAGTACGGTATAGGTGGTAGACTTCTTCCAGTTCAGCGTCTGCTCAGCCAGGGATACCAGCTCCCGAGAGGGGAGCGGGGCATTGTCCCAGATGAGATCTGCAAATCGGGACTCTACAGCCCCTAGCTTCCAATCTTCCAATGATGTGACCTCCTTCTTGGTCTATAGTCAATAAACCTTTTCTTTTAGTCTACTTCCTATAAACCAATCTGTCAAGGCTGTTTTCTCACAGTTGGGGAAACTTAAGAGAAACTTCAAATTTACAGGAACGCTGTCGAGGAAAAATGCTGGAAAAAAACGCCGGTGTGTGGTATGGTATGGAAAAAAGGAGGCGTATGCCATGTCGGATGTACGGGACTATGTGCGTTGGCGGGGAGACCTGACCTTTTCTCAGGACCCACCCAACCCAGTGGATGCTTTGGTTTTTTCTGCGCTCTCTTATATTCACTTCGGAGATCTTCTGAAAACGGACACCCCCAGGCTCCTCCGGGATGTGGCGGAGGAATTTATGCAGCAGGAGAACCTGGAAAGCCGGGTCCGCTCGAAAAGCGATACGGAGCTTCTGCCCCTTGCGGGGGTGAGTACTCGGTTTGGACTGACCAGACTTTGCTATTATCGGGATATTCTGGACCCACAGCAGGATACCCAGTTTGCGGCGGTGACCTTCCTCCTGGATGACGGCAGTGCGTTTCTGGCGTTCCGGGGCACGGACTCCACGGTGGTGGGGTGGAAGGAAGATTTCAATATGAGCTTCCAGCAGACCGTTCCTGCCCAGCGGTTGGCTCTGCAATATACCCGGGAGGTGGCTTCCGATTATGTGGGCCCCATCCGCCTGTGCGGTCATTCCAAGGGCGGCAATATGGCGGTGTTTGCAGCGGCGCGCAGCTCACCTCAGCTGCAAAAGCGTATTCTGGATGTTTATAATAATGATGGGCCCGGCTTCAGCGACTATATGATGGGAGATCCGGGATACCGGGCGATGGTGCCCAGAATTCACACCTTTGTGCCCCAGTCCTCCATCATCGGTATGCTCATGGACCATGAGGAGCCCTATACCATTATAAAAAGCAAGCAGATCGGCCTTATGCAGCATGACATCTATAATTGGGAGATCATCGGCCCGGGATTTGTCCGCATGGAGGAGATTACCGCCGATTCCCGCTTCCTCAACGAGACCATCCGCAATTGGGCGGCAGGGCTTTCCAACCAGGAGCGCAACCAAATCGTGGATGCCATGTTCAGCCTGCTGGCAGAGGGAAATGTAGAGGACGCTACGGAGATTCTGCACCCCAGACATATCCGCAGCTATCTCAAGATTCTGGGAGCCAACGAGCAGATGCGAAAGCTCCTTTCCAGTGAGTTCCAGAACTTCCTGGAAGCGGCACGAAAGACCATGGTTCAAATCTCCAGCCAGAAGGAGCTGGAAGCCCCCAAGCAGTCATAAATCAAACAGAATCAGAAAGGTTCTGCTGTATCATTCACTTTCTAAAAAATGAAAATAGGCGTAGGAAACGGAGAATATCCCGGTTCCTACGCCTATTTTATTTTGTCTGAAAAAACGATTCTGGAATAGCTGCTTTTTGGAAGAAGCAGCCGGCGGAAATACTTAACCCAGGAAGGGAATATTGCGAATGAGCCAGGGGTCAATGGCCTTGCCCTGGCAGACATCTACAATTGCAATGACCCGAAGCACCAGCAGAACAGCCATGAGAATGGCTCCGGCAATGGGAACCACCACAGTCCAGGCCAGCGCACCCATAACAAGACCCAGAGCCACATTCAGAAGCATGAACTTCAGGGACAGACGAATGTGATATTCCAGATAGCGGGACTTGGGCCGTGCCAGCAGGGAAATCAGAATACCGGGCACACTGAGCAGATAGCAGCACAGGGCAAAAATCTTAGTATCTGCAATATCCTGCTTGTCGTAGTCGGCGGTATGATTCCAGGGGTTGGCCGTCGCGGAGGGACGGTAAACGGGCTGACCATTCAAAGGAGCGTTGCAGTTAGAGCAAAAAGCAGCGCTGTCATCGTTGGCTGCATTGCAGTTGGGGCAGTTTTTCATGGGAATCCACCTTTCTTTTATTAAAATCTATTTTTATTTTATATTTTTGAAAATCCCTTGTCAATACCATGGAAAAATTTTCAAAAGTGCCCAAAAAATCAGGTGCACCCCGAAGGATGCACCTGATTGAAAGGTATGTTATTTATTCAGCAGCTTTTCCAGGGCAGCCAGCTTAATGCAGGTGCAGAACACTTCCATAGCCTGCTTGAGCTCGTCCAGAGGGGGCAGGCTGGGGGCAATGCGGATATTGCTGTCGTTGGGGTCGATGCCATAGGGGAAGGTGGCACCGGCCTTGGTCATGATGACACCGGCCTGCTTGCACAGCTCCAGGGCCCGCTTGGCGGTGCCGTTCATGGTGTTGAGGCTGATAAAGTAACCGCCGGAAGGCTTGTTCCAGTTGGCAAAGCCCAGAGGTGCAATTTCTTCATCCAGCATGTCCAGAACCAGCCGGAACTTGGGAGCCATTAGAGAAGCATGGCCCTTCATGATTTCCAGGGTATGTGCTTTATTCTTCAGGAACCGTACATGGCGCAGCTGATTGACCTTATCATAGGAGATCATCTGCACACCGAAGATTCCGGTGAAGTAGTCGATATTGGCAGTGGATGCCGCCATGCAGGAGATACCGCCGCCTGCAAAGGTGATCTTAGAGGTGGAGGCGAACTCAAAGACCATGTCGGGATTGCCGGCCTTTTCACACAGCTCCAGAATGTCAGGGAAGGGGACGTAGTCGCCAAAGAATTCGTGAATACTGTAGGCATTGTCCCAGATCAGGGCAAAGTCAGGGGCAGCGGGCTTGAGGTTTGCAAACCGCTGAATGGTCTCATCACTGAAAATGATGCCGTCGGGGTTCGAGTACTTGGGAACACACCAGAGCATCTTCACCTGGGGGTCCTTTACAAGCTCCTCTACCATGTCCATATCCGGGCCGGTGGGAGTCATGGGAACGGTGATGAGCTCAGCACCGAAGAATTCGCCGATGGCGAAGTGACGGTCATAGCCGGGAGCAGGGCAGAGGAACTTGACCTTCTCCTCCTTGCACCAGGGACGGGGGCTGTGGAGCAGACCATGGGTAAAGGCACGGGAGACCACATCGAACATCATGTTCAGACTGGCAGCACCGCCCACAAAGACCTGCTCGGCCTTGCAGCCCAGAACATCGGCCCAGTATTCCCGCGCACAGGGGAGACCTGCAAGCTCACCGTAATTTCGGGCATCAATATCGCCGTCGAAACAGTCTTCAGGCTTGGAGAGTACAGTGAGCAGATCGCTGACCATGTCCAGCTGCTTCTTAGAAGGCTTACCGCGGGCCATGTTGAGCTTCAGACCTTTTGCAATACAGGTATCAAAATCTGCCTTCGTCTGATTGTAGGCAGTATTCAGTTCTTCTGTGGTCATGCAAGAATAGGGGGTCATGTCCATCATCCTTTCAGAATATTTTCTTATTTACGTCTATTATTATATGCCACCGAAGATAAAAATGCAACATTGAATTTTAGAAAATTCATTTTCGGAAATACGAATTCTGTATGTTTGGAGATATAGCCAAAAGGAGTACGACAGGGAAAGTTTTTTTGAACAGTTTCACTGCTTGCATTTTGCACATTACTGTCATACAATCAGAATATTAGCTAAAAAATGTGGGGAAGCGACAAAAAGCCCGGATAAATCCACGGCATCCTATGAAATTTTTAGGGTGATGGGCTTGCAGGCTGCCTCCTCATACCACTCGCAGGAACTGATTACGAAAGGATGTATCGGCATGAGTGAAATTCTGAATGTCCCACAGATCTTTGGCAGCGATGTCTTTAATGAAGCAACTATGCGACAGCGGCTTCCTGCACGGATCTACAATGCCTGGAAGGAATGTATTGAAACGGGTTCCTCGCTCCCTCTGGATGTCGCCAATGAAATCGCAGATGCGATGAAGATCTGGGCGCTGGAGAAGGGGGCCACCCACTATACCCATTGGTTCCAGCCTATGACGGGCATCACCGCAGAAAAGCACGACTCCTTTATTGTTCCTACCGGGGACGGCCGGGTCATCATGGACTTTTCCGGTAAAGAGCTGGTCCGGGGCGAGCCCGATGCCAGTTCCTTCCCCTCCGGCGGCCTGAGAGCAACTTTTGAAGCCCGGGGCTACACCGCCTGGGACCCCACTTCCTGCGCGTTTGTCAAGGACAACAGTCTGTATATTCCCACCTGCTTCTTCTCTTACACCGGAGAATCTCTGGATAAGAAGACCCCGCTGCTGCGGTCTATGGATGAAGTCTCCCGAGAGGCCATCCGTATCCTGCGCCTTTTTGGCGACCATGAGACCAAGCGGGTCATTCCCTGCGTAGGAGCAGAGCAGGAATATTTCCTGCTGCCCAAGGACCTCTATGCCCAGCGTGAGGACCTGCGGCTCACAGGCCGGACCCTTTTCGGTGCCCAGCCTCCCAAGGGTCAGGAGCTGGACGACCACTACTTTGGTGCCATCCGTACCCGTGTTTCTTCCTTTATGAAGGATTTGGACGAGCAGCTGTGGCGGCTGGGTGTGCTGTCGAAGACCAAGCACAACGAAGGCGCCCCCTGTCAGCACGAGCTGGCACCCATCTATTCTGACGCAAACTCTGCCTGTGACTCCAACCAGCTGATTATGGAGATCATGAAGAAGTGTGCCGCCAAGCACAATCTGGTGTGCCTGCTCCATGAGAAGCCCTTTGCCGGGGTCAACGGCTCCGGTAAGCACAATAACTGGTCCCTGTCTACGGATACCGGAAAGAACCTGTTCAGCCCCGGAAAGACCCCTCGGCAGAACGCCCAGTTCCTGGTGTTCCTGGCTGCCTTTATCAGCGGTGTGGATGAGTATCAGGATTTCCTGAGAAGCACGGCTGCCTCTGCCGGCAACGACTGCCGTCTGGGCTCCAGCGAAGCACCTCCCGCCATTATTTCTATTTTCCTGGGAGAGGAACTGGATGGAGTGGTCCGTTCCATCATTGACGGCACCAACTACAAGGAGCCGGAAAAGAGCCTGCTGCGAATCGGTGTGGATGTGCTTCCCAATATCCCCAAGGACACCACAGACCGCAACCGTACCAGCCCCCTGGCCTTTACCGGTAATAAGTTTGAGTTCCGTATGCTGGGCTCCTCTCAGTCCATTGCCGGTCCGAATATCGCGCTCAATACCATTATGGCAGAGCAGCTGGGCCGGTTGGCAGATGAGCTGGAAAAGGCGCCTGATTTTGAGGTGGCCTTGCAGCATCTGGTCTGTAAGCTGCTGACCGAACATCAGCGGATTATTTTCAGCGGCAACGGCTATTCCGACGAGTGGAAGGTGGAGGCCCACAGAAGAGGCCTCAGCAACTATCCCTCTGCGGCGGAGTGCCTGCCCACCTATGTCAGTCAGAAAAATGTGGACCTGGTGGTGCGCCACGGTGTCTTTACCGAAGCAGAGTTCCGGGCGCGGTATGCCATCCATCTGGAATCCTACCGCAAGATCATCGGCATTGAGGCCCGCACCATGGTGGATATGGCGGTGCACCAGATTCTGCCTGCGGCTATGCGCTATGCCCGGGATCTTAGCACAGGGGTTCAGAATAAGCAGAACCTTGGGGTTTCCTGCCGTGCAGATATGGAAATCCTGCGAAAAATCAGCGCCGCTTCCGATGCTCTCTACGATGCTGTGGAGACGCTCAAGACGAACCTCAACCGGGTTCCTCAGGATCAGGAGGCCACCTGCTACTATCACGATGTAATCCGCATGGATATGAAGAATCTGCGGGTCCAGGCGGACCTTCTGGAAGAGCTGACGGATAAGAGCTATTGGCCCTATCCCACCTACTCCGACCTGCTCTACTACTGATTTAAGAAGACTAAAAAAATTTTCCAGTGGAGAAAACACATCCACATTCCAGTAAAACCTTCCTATTCCTATCGAAAAAATAGGAAATTGTGTTCTGATATTTGCTGTACAAATTCCGAGGGGTTGAAAAATCCCTCGGAATTTATATAATGAAGATGTAAGGAACCCGCCGCATATGCAAAGGAATCAAAACTGGAAGGGATGTGCTTTTTAATGGAGACGAATCATACAATTTGTTTCGGGATTGTACTCGCTTTGTTTGGCCTGTGTACCATCGATCTGGGTATGCAGTCCCACTGGTTTATGCTGCAGTTAATTGGTGTCCTATTATGCATCGCCGGTGCAGCTGGTTTGGTCTTTGCCATTTCTGAGAAAAGGAAACAACATCATAGAACCTGATTCGTGAGGAAATTCACAGTAGAACCAAAATAGAAT
>JAHHRT010000026.1 GCA_020025615.1 Oscillospiraceae bacterium
AGTACCTGGGCCGTAAGCCCAAGGCTCTGTCCGGTGGTCAGCGTCAGCGTGTTGCTATCGGCCGTGCTATCGTTCGTGATCCTCAGGTCATGCTGATGGACGAGCCTCTGTCCAACCTGGACGCAAAGCTCCGTAACCAGATGCGTGCTGAGATCATCAAGCTCCGTGAGCGCATCAACACCACCTTCATTTATGTTACCCACGACCAGACCGAGGCTATGACCCTGGGCGATCGTATCGTCATCATGAAGGATGGTTTCATCCAGCAGATCGGCACTCCTCAGGAAGTGTTCAGCCACCCCTACAACCTGTTCGTTGCTGGCTTCATCGGCACTCCTCAGATGAACCTGTTCGACGCAAAGCTGGTTAAGCAGAACGGCAAGTACGCTGTGAAGCTTGCTAACCTGACTGTTGAGCTGTCCGCTGACAAGCAGGCTGCTCTGGCTGCCAAGAACGTCGCAGAGCAGGATGTTGTTCTGGGTGTCCGTCCTGAGCATATCACTCTGGAGAATGAGGGCATCGAGGCTAAGGTCGATGTTTCTGAGATGATGGGCTCCTCCGTCCACCTGCACGTGACCGCTATGGGCCGCGACGTGGTTCTGGTTGTTTCTACCATGAACATGACCGGTGCTGAGGTTGCTGCACTGACCGGTGGTGCCAATGTTAAGTTCAACTTCGCAGGCCATGTCTGCCATGTCTTCAACAAGGAGACCGGCATCAACCTGGAAGCCTAATTTCGTCTAAAAAAAGGCCCACCCCCGTCGGTGGGCCTTTTTCATTCTATAAAATGCTGCAAAATTCCGGGCTTTTACAGGGACAAATGCATCCCAAGGGGAAAAAGAATGGACACTGGAAAACCTGGATAAAATTCATTTTTGTACAGATTCAGTGAAAATAAGGCGGTTTTTCCTGGGAATTCACTTGACAAAACGGATAATTGGGACTACTCTTATGTTGGTTAGCGGTAAGAATCAGGCAAAACGATACCTGAGGCAACCCGCAGCCTGCGAAAATTTGCGGGCGTTTTGCCCCCAATTATCAAAGTGAATCCCGGCTTATATGGCCTATGGTGCCCTTCCCGCCGGAATGTTAGGAGAATACTGTATTGAGAACCAGCGGCATTTTAATGCACATCACCAGCCTGCCCGGCCCCTACGGTGTCGGCACCATGGGCGCACAAGCCTATTCTTTCGTGGATTTCCTGAAAAACGCAGGACAGAGCAGTTGGCAGATTCTTCCCTTGACTCCCACGGGTTACGGGGATTCCCCCTATCAGTCCTGTTCCACTTTTGCCGGAAACCACTATCTGATTGATCTGGACACTCTGGTGGAGGAGGGGCTGCTCCGCAAGGAGGAGCTTACCGCCATTGCCTGGAATCAGGACGAGGAGCACGTAGATTTTGGCCTGCTCTATGAAAATCGTCTGAAGATTCTGCGCCTGGCTTACAGCCGCTTTGCAGGCGGCGAGGAATTCCAGGACTTCTGCATCAAAAATGCCGCCTGGCTTTCGGATTTCAGCCTCTATATGGCCCTTAAGGACCGCTATCAGGGAAACCCCTGGTATCTGTGGGATGCGCCTCTGAAATTCAGAGACCACGACGCCATTTGGGAGGCCCGCAGTCAGCTGCGGGAGGAGATCCGTTTTTACAACTTCGTTCAATTCCAGTTCTACCGCCAGTGGGAGGCACTTCACGCCTATGCCAGACAGCAGGGGATCTCCATCATTGGAGATGTGCCCATCTATGTGCCCCTGGATTCGGTGGATGTGTGGAGCAACCCTGAGCTGTTCCAGCTGGATGCAGGCCTTGCGCCGGAAGTGGTGGCAGGTGTCCCGCCGGATGCCTTTACCGAAGACGGTCAGCTCTGGGGCAATCCCATTTACCGCTGGGATCGGATGGAAGCCAACGGCTTTGATTGGTGGATTCAGCGGCTGTCTGCCGCCGGAAAGCTCTATGATGTGATTCGACTGGACCACTTCCGGGGCTTCGAGTCCTATTGGGCCGTTCCCTATGGGGATAAGACCGCCCGGGGCGGCAAGTGGGTCAAGGGACCGGGCAAGGCCTTTGTGGAGGCCGTGAAAAAGCAGCTGCCGGAGCTTCTGCTCATTGCAGAGGATCTTGGCTATCTTACCCAGGAAGTGCTGGATCTGCGGGATGCTTCCGGCTATCCCGGCATGAAGGTCCTGGAGTTTGCATTTGATAGCCGGGAACCTTCTGACTACCTGCCGCATACCTATACCAGAAATACAGTCTGCTACACAGGCACCCATGATAATATGACCATGCGCCAGTGGTTTGAAACTGCTTCAGAGGAGGCGGCGGCCTATGCAGCAGAGTATATGCGCCTGTCTGAGTGTGAGGGATCTGTTTGGGGCACGATTCGGACAGCGTTTTCCTCGGTGTCCGATCAGTGCATCGTGCAGATGCAGGATTTCCTGAATCTGGGCGGCGAGGCCAGAATGAATTTACCCGGCACGCTGGGAGGCAACTGGATCTGGCGGATGCAGGAGGGGGCACTGACCCCGGAGCTTGCCCAGCGGATCTATGGACTTACCGCACTTTATGCCCGCTTGGGCCGTCAAAATTGTGTAATTGCGGCACAACCGCTTAACAAGAATGGAGAACAAAAATGAGTTATAATTGCCTGAATATTCTGAAATGGACAGAAGCACAGCTCAAATATACCTATGATGTGTCTCTGCAGGAGGCTACTCCCCAGGAGCTCCATGAAGCCCTGGGCGAAGCCGTGATGATGGCCATTTCCGACAACTGGAACCACAGCAAGCACACCCGTATGCCCGATCGGAAGGCATACTACATCTCTGCTGAGTACCTCATCGGTCGTCTGGTGTACTCCAACCTCTATAATCTGGGAATCCTGGACGAGATGCGCAAGCTCTTTGCCGAGCGGGGCGTGGACCTCGCCATTCTGGAGGACATCGAGGATGCCGCTCTGGGCAACGGCGGCCTGGGCCGTCTGGCTGCCTGCTTCCTGGACAGTGCGGCAAGCTGCAATCTCCCCCTGTCCGGCTATGGCCTGCGCTATAAGTTCGGCCTGTTTAAGCAGAGCTTTGACGCATACGGCAGCCAGAAGGAGAACGCCGATGACTGGTCCAAGTACGGCGATCCCTGGTCTTACCGCCGCTATAACCACACCGTTAAGGTGAAATTCCCCGACCATACGGTGAACGCAGTTCCCTATGACGTTCCTGTCATCGGCTACGGCACCAACAACATCAACACCCTGCGTCTGTGGCAGTGTGAGGCCGAGGAAGAGCTGGACTTCAATGCATTTAACGATCAGGACTATCTGCGTGCCCTGACCCAGAAGAACAAGGCTGAGGACATCACCCGTGTTCTTTACCCCAATGACTCCACCTGGGAAGGCAAGCGCCTGAGAATCAAGCAGCAGTACGTTCTGTCCTCTGCTTCCCTTCAGGATATGATGCGGACCTTCAAGGCTGCCCACGGCAATGATCTGACCCATTTTGCAGACTTCTATGCTGTGCAGCTCAACGACACCCATCCCGCTATGTCCATCCCCGAGCTGATCCGCCTGCTGATGCAGGAGGGCATGGACTTCGAGCAGAGCTTTAACATTGCCCAGAAGACCTTCTCCTACACCAACCACACCGTCATGGGTGAGGCCCTGGAAAAGTGGAACCTGGATCTGCTGCGCTCTGTGGTTCCTGAGATTGTGGATATTATTCTGAAAATTGACGATCGGCTGAAGCGGGAGCATCCCGGTCTGTTCATCGTCAAGGACAACACCGCCCACATGGCAAACCTGTCCATTTATGTCGGTTCCTACATCAACGGCGTTGCTGAGATCCACTCCCAGATTCTGAAGGACGACTGCTTCCACGACTGGTATCAGGTGTTCCCCGAGCGGTTCCAGAATAAGACCAACGGTGTCACGCCCCGTCGCTGGATGGGCCTGTGCAACCCCGAGCTGACCCAGCTGATCAAGTACCGCATCGGCGGCGACTTCCTCAAGGATCTGGATCGCCTGTCCAAGCTGAAGCCCATGATTGACGACGACATGGTCCGCCAGTTCAACTCTGTGAAGCGGCAGAAGAAGGAACAGCTGTGCAAGATCATTGCCAAGAAGGAAGGAATTCAGCTGAACCCCGACTTCATCTTTGATGTGCAGGTCAAGCGTCTGCATGAGTACAAGCGTCAGCTGCTGAACATCCTCAGCATTGTGGATATTTACTTCCGCATGAAGGACGGCGAGCTGCCCGACTTCCATCCCACTGTGTTCATCTTCGGTGCAAAGTCCGCTCCCGGATATGCCCGTGCGAAGGCTATCATTCGGTATATCAACCGGGTGGCTAACATGATTAACAATGATCCCCAGGTCAACGACAAGTTGAAGGTGGTCTTTGTTCAGAACTACAACTGCTCCTACGCCGAGCATATCATCCCCGCAGCCGATGTTTCCGAGCAGATTTCTCCTGCCGGCACCGAGGCTTCCGGCACCGGCAACATGAAGCTGATGCTGAACGGCGCTGTGACCCTGGGTACTCTGGACGGTGCAAACGTAGAGATTGCCAAGGAGGCCGGCATCGAGAACGAGTATATCTTCGGTCATACTGTGGAAGAGATCAACGCCTGCCGGGACAGCTACTATGCACGGGGCATCTATGAAAGCGACGCACATCTGCGCCGTGCCATCAATACCCTCATCGACGGCACCGTGCCCACCGATGACCCCCAGAAGGAGCTGTTCTACGCTCTGCTGGACGGCGCTTCCTGGCATAAGGCAGACCACTACTTCCTGCTGCTGGACTACGCATCCTATATCGATGCCAAGCTGAGAGTCAACCGGGATTATGCAGACCGGATGAGCTTCGGCCGCAAGTGCCTGCTGAACATTGCTTCCGGCGCAAAGTTCTCCTCTGACCGTACCATTCGTCAGTACGCAGACGAGATCTGGCACATTAAGCCCACTCAGTACTAAGATATGCACAAGGCCCCTGATTTCCTCGGAAATCAGGGGCCTTAGACTGTCAAAAAGGTACTTTTACCAGAAAACCGAGGTCAGACATTTTGCCTGACCTCGGTTTTTTAGATAGAATGGTTATTCTTCGGTTTTCGGCTTTAACCGTTTCAGAAGAATGTAGCCCACAAGGCCCACAATGACAAGGGCCAGGAAGGGAAGAAGGTTGCTGAGAAGATGGGCGGTTGTGGAGCCGGTGACAAAGATGGCGGTGGGGCCGTCAGCGCCGCCGATGAAACCAAGGGCAGGGGGCTGATTGACGGCCTGGGTCAGCAGAAAACAGGCAAGGACCTGAATGGAACAGGTATAGACAAGACCGCCGATGCCCGCAATGGCAAGAACCAGGAAGAGATAACGCCAGGGGCTCTTTCGATAGCGGTATTCTTTCATCTCTTCGTTGAGACCCTGGGCCATCTGCTTCGGGGTCCCCATATCCCGGAGAATGGCCTCATAGGGCTCTCCGGCCTCCTGACGGGCACAGATTCCGGTAGCCAGGTCCTGGATCACCTGAGCACGGATTTTACGGGGCAGGCACAGCCTGCGGGCCACAGCCCGAAGATAGCGTTTTACAGCAGGCTGGAGATCACTGCTTTCAGTTTTCATAATGTATCCTCCCAATTTTCAATGTATTGGACGTCCCCCAAGAATTGCTTCCACAGGCGCTGTTCCTCTTCTAAACGCCGGATTCCCTGGGGGGTGATGGTGTAGATCTTCTTCGGTGCCGCGCGGCCTGGGCCAGTCTGCCAGTCGGAGTGCAGCAGCCCTTCTTCTTCCAGCCGATAGAGGATGGGATAGAGGGTGCCCTCTTTGATTTGCAGAGAGCCGCCGGGGGCCTGGGCCAGCCGGGTGAGAAGCTGATAGCCATAGCCTGGGCTGCGGGCAAGAAGATTCAGCACCAGCATTTCCAAGATTCCTTTTTTTATCTGCCGGGCAAAACGATCTTCGGCTTCCATGGGTCTTCCTCCTTTACAAACTTAGTATTTAGTATTCCTAAGTATTATAGCAATGGGAAACCTCTTTGTCAATCCCGGAAAAAAGAAGTATCCCTCCGGGGGAAGGATAACCCGGAGGGATAGAAGAGAGGGGAAATGTCTATTTCAGCAGGGGGAATGGGACCAACCTCCTGATGAAACCATTATTTTCCGCACTTGGCCCAGAGGGCATCGGCGGTGGGCTGCCAGTTTGCAGCATAGCGGTCACACTTGGCGCACAGGTGCTCGCAGGATTCGGGGCTCTGGAGATCCGTGGAGTGGACCTCCACTTCGCTTACGATCTTGCGAAGCTTATCGGGATTTTCCAGCATGGGGCAGGGGCGCAGGTGATTGTTGTTAAAGGGCTGGTTATCGTGATAGGCCTGGAACAGAGGGGCGCGGAGGCACTCCAGCAGGCTCTTCTCACGGATATTGCTGTCGGAATAGTGGATGAAGACGCAGGGGTCCACATCGCCGTTGGCATTGATATGGAGATACCGCCGACCGCCGGCAATACAGCCGCCTACGTACTCGCCGTCGTTCTGGAAGTCCATGCCGAAGATGGCCTTGGTCTGACGGAAGCCGCGGATGCGATGGTACATAAATTCACGCTGCTCGGGGGTGGGCATCAGCTCGGGAACGGCATCGTTGCCCACGGGCATATAGTGGAAGTACCACACGAAGGAGGCACCCCAGTTGATCATCTGGTCGTAGAACGCCTCAGAGCTGATGGCGCTGAAGTTCTGGCTGGTGTAGCAGCAGGAGATGCCGAAGGGCAGGCGGTTCTTTTTCAGAATGTCCATGGCCTTTACGACCTTGTCGTAGGAGCCGGGGCCGCGGCGGGCATCGTGGGTCTCCTTGCTGCCTTCCACGCTGATGGCGGGCACGAAGTTCTTAACCTCCAGCAGCTCCTTGGCAAAGTCCTCGTCAATGAGGGTGGCGTTGGTGAAGGAGAGGAAGATGCAGTCAGAGTGCTTGCGGCACAGGGCCATCAGATCCTTTTTTCGAACCAGGGGTTCGCCGCCGGTGTAGATGTAGAAGTAAACGCCCAGCTCTTTGCCCTGGGTGATGATGCTGTCGATTTCATCGAAGGTGAGGTTCAGGCGGTTGCCGTACTCAGCGGCCCAGCAGCCGGTGCAGTGGAGGTTGCAGGCAGAGGTGGGGTCCAGCAGAATGGCCCAGGGAATGTTGCAGCCATACTCCTTGCGGTACTTTTCTTCGGTCTTCCAGCCCACCAGGCTGGCGTTCAGGAAGAAGTTGGTAAAGAAGCTCTTCATCACCTCGGGGTCGGTGTCATGGATGATTCGCAGAATCAGCTGATACCAGTTAGAGTCCGGATTTCCCAGAATATTCCGAACAGCGGCACGCTGTACGGGGAAGCTGTCCGGGCCTTCTCCGGCGAATTTATCCACCCAGTCCATGATCTTCATGAGATTCTTTTCCGGGTCCTTTTCAATATAGGAGTAGGCCTGGCGGATGCCAAACTTCTTAATGCTGTTGGAAATCATTTTGAAACGCTCCCTTTCATTTGATAGTTCCAGTATACAGGAGAATACTGGAAAAAGAATGGACAAAGATGGGGGAGTGCAAAGACTTTATGCAAATTGGCCTCAGTGCCTAAAAATTTGTCGAATTCAGAACGTTCTTCTGTGGGGTGCAGAGGGGGAAAATGACAAAAAACCGGAGTTGGCGGTTGTCAACTCCGGTTTCCTGTTGGGGAGAGGAAAACTTGCTGATTTGGCAAGCTTTACTTAACAAGCTGGGTATTCACATCGTCCTTGTGAACGATCATGGTGCGCCACCAGAAGATTGCAAAGAATGTAACGGCGGCAATGATACCGACGGTGTAGGAGAAGCCGATTCCAAGACGGAAGCCCTCGGGAGCCATCAGAATGTAGGTGACGGAAACAGCGGACATGAAGGTTGCAGGAATTGCAGAAAGCAGGCAGGCAATGGGGGGGAAGCCATACTTGTGCAGGAACACAGCACCGGTCCACAGAACGATCATAGCCAGGGTCTGGTTGGACCAGCTGAAGTATCTCCAGATGATGTCGAAGTTCAGCTGAGACAGGATAGCACCGACAGCCAGCAGAGGCAGTGCCAGGAACAGACGAGTCTTCATCTTAGACTGGTCGATCTTGAACCAGTCAGCGATGGTCAGACGTGCAGAACGGAATGCAGTATCACCGGAGGTGATGGGGCAGGCAATGACGCCGATCATAGCGAGAACAGCACCCACAGGTCCCAGCAGGCCCTTGCAGATGTCATATACAACGCCGCCAGCGCCGCCCAGCTCCTTGAGAGCAGTGGCCAGGCCGCCAGTGCCATTGTAGAAAGCAACACCGGCTGCAGCCCAAATCAGAGCAATGATGCCCTCAGCGACCATGGCGCCGTAGAACACGGTGCGGCCCTCTTTTTCAGAGGTCATGCAGCGAGCCATCATGGGGGACTGAGTAGCATGGAAACCGGAGATAGCGCCACAAGCCACAGATACGAACATCATGGGCCAGATGGGCTTGCCAGCGGGATCCAGATTTGCGAAGTTGTTCCACAGTTCGGGCATCTCATAGCCGCCAACGATAATGCCGCCGGCAACGCCAAGAGCCATGATAATCAGGCAGATACCGAAGATGGGGTACAGCTTGCCGATGATCTTGTCGATGGGCAGGAAGGTGGCGCACAGGTAGTAAATCAGGATAACAACCAGCCAGAACTTTGCGTTCAGGAACTCAGGGGTGAGCTTGGCCAGCAGACCGGCAGGGCCGGTGGAGAAGGTGGTACCGACGAGAACCAGCAGCACCACGGAGAAAATACGCATCACGAAGGTGACGACCTTACCCATGTACTTACCAACGACTTCGGAGATGGAAGCGCCGTCTTCACGTTCGCTCATCATGCCGGACAGGAAGTCATGGACGCCGCCGGCAAAGATAGTACCGAAGACGATCCACAGGTAGACAACAGGGCCCCAGCAGGCACCGGCAAGAGCACCAAAGATGGGGCCCAGGCCAGCGATGTTCAGCAGCTGGATCAGGAAAATACGCCATGTTTTCATGGGCATATAGTCAACGCCGTCGGGATGGACGGTGGCAGGGGTCTGGCGATCATCGATGTGGAATACCTTCTCGATGACCTTGCTGTAGATAAAGAAACCTACAATCAGAATTGCCAGAGAAAGAAAGAAAGAGATCACAAAAAACCCTCCTCTAAATTTTTCGGGCGGAGCCTCCGCGCAGATTGGAGAAACCGCACCGTAAGCAGTATGGTCGATAGGCCGCATCGTCCTCCCCGAGGCGCTTGTCAGCCTACCCACACAAAAACATTATACGTCTTGAATTTTTTGTTTTCAAGAAGCGAAATGGATATAAAAAGGAAGTATTTCTTGGTAACATTTACAAAATTCATAAGGCGTGTACAAAATATGACGTTATAGTATCCAGAAACAATTTAGTGACAAAATCTCCAATAAGTTGCATGATTACCGATATAATATGAATTATATGAGAAAATATAGGCGTTTTGAAGCATTTATGCCGTTTATACAGAAATTCGCTGGTTTTTTGCATTTTTGAATTCAGGAGAACAGCGGTCGTTAAGATAGAAAACATTCCCCCGATTCTGTAAAACTGAACAGATCGGGGGAATGATGTGAATTGCGGTATTTGGAAAGGAAGCGAAATTACAGGTTTTCGAGGATATTTCTGGCTACGAAAACGCCGCTGGCAGAGGCATGGGACAGGGAGTGGGTGATGCCGCTGCCGTCGCCGATGATGTACAGGCCCTTGTGGTAGGTTTCCAGGTGCTCGTCCACCGCAACCTCCATGTTGTAGAACTTGACTTCCACACCGTAGAGCAGGGTGTCGTCATTGGCGGTGCCGGGGGCGATCTTGTCCAGGGCATAGATCATCTCAATAATGCCGTCCAGAAGCCGCTTGGGCAGAACCAGGCTCAGGTCGCCGGGGGTGGCGTTGAGGGTGGGCGTGGTGAAGGACTCGTCGATACGGTTCTGGGTGCTCCGACGGCCCCGGATCAGGTCACCGAACCGCTGAACGATGACGCCGCCGCCCAGCATATTGCTCAGCCGTGCGATGCTCTCGCCGTAGCCGTTGGAATCCTTAAAGGGCTCGGAGAAGTGCTTTGCAACCAGCAGAGCAAAGTTGGTGTTGCCGGTCTGCTTGGAGGGGTCCTCATAGCTGTGACCGTTTACGGTGACGATGCCGTTGGTGTTTTCGTTGACCACGGCACCCTTGGGGTTCATGCAGAAGGTACGGACCAGGTCACCGTATTTCTGAGTGCGGTAGACAATCTTGCTCTCATAGAGCTCGTCGGTGAGGTGAGAGAAGATCTCAGCGGGAAGCTCCACCCGGACACCGATGTCCACACGGTTGGAGTTGGTCTGGATATCCAGGTCCTTACAGACCTTTTCCATCCACTTGCTGCCGCTGCGGCCTACGCTGATGATGCAGTCCTTGCAGGTGGCAGCGCCGCCCTGATAGTGGATCTCATAGCTGCTATCCTCCAGGCAGAAGACGGACTCCACAGGGGTATCAAAGAAGAAGTCTACCTTGTCCTTGAGCTCTTCATAGAGATTTTCCAGGACTACGTAATTGACGTCAGTACCCAGGTGCCGGACAGAGGCATTGAGCAGGTGCAGGTCGTTCTGCATACAGACCTTGCGGAACTTGGTTCCTGCGGTGGAATAGAGCTTGGTGCCCTCACCGCCGTGGGTCATGTTGATCTCGTCCACATACTGCATGAGGTCCAGGGCCTTCTTCTTGCCGATGTACTCATAGAGTGTGCCGCCGAAATCGTTGGTAATGTTGTACTTGCCGTCGGAAAAAGCGCCGGCACCGCCGAAGCCGCTCATAATGGAGCAGCTCTTGCATCCAATGCAGGACTTGATTTTTTCACCGTCGATGGGGCAGTGCCGCTTGCTGAGGGGGTGACCGGCTTCAAACACGCCGACCTTCAGCTCCGGGTTCTTCTTTGTCAGTTCATAAGCGGAGAAAATACCGCCGGGACCGGCACCGATAATGACCACATCGTATCTCATGATAGACCTCCTAAAGAAAAAAGACATAAAAAAGGTAAATGACCGTGGGCAGAACCCGTAAGCCATTTACTGCGATTGGCAAAACCTGCTGCTGGAAGTTCCAGAGCGAAAGTTCGCATATTAATTCTATTATAGCAGTAAAAATTGGGTTTTGCAATAGGAAAGGTGATCATTTTCAAAAAAGAGGATCAGAAAGACAAACAGCTGCTCCCTGTTTTTCGGATAAGGACGGAAAGGGAGGGCAGAAAGGGGATTTTTGCAAAAACACGAGACATGGTTCGTCGATGTGCTTAAAAAATTAACATTTAGTCTATTGAATTTATGCATATAGTCAGATATAATAAAAACAGAGGACCGAGACCTCTATGTGATTATGATCGTTATATTCTGAATAGGAGGAAATTTCGTTATGAAGAAGATCATCAATGATGTCAACTTGGTAGAGGATCAAATGATTCAAGGCCTGGTCAAGGCATATCCCCAGCAGCTGCGGAAGCTGGACTGTGGAAACGTAGTGGTCCGTACGGAAAAGAAGCAGGGCAAGGTCGCCCTGATCAGCGGCGGCGGCAGCGGTCATGAGCCTGCCCATGCCGGTTACGTGGGCAAGGGTATGCTGGATGCAGCGGTTGCCGGTGCGGTCTTTACCTCTCCTACCCCTGAGCCCATCTATGAGGGTATTAAGGAGATTGCCACGGATGCAGGCGTTCTGATGATTATCAAGAACTACACCGGCGACGTGATGAATTTTGAGATGGCTGGCGAAATGGCCCAGATGGACGGCATCAATGTCAAGCAGGTAATTGTCAATGATGACGTGGCAGTGAAGGACAGCCTTTACACCGTGGGCCGCCGGGGTGTTGCCGGCACGGTGTTTGTCCATAAGATTGCCGGTGCCAAGGCCGAGCAGGGCGCTTCTCTGGACGAGGTTCAGGCGGTTGCCCAGAAGGTCATCGACAATGTCCGCACCATGGGCATGGCAATCCAGCCCTGCACCGTTCCGGCCTCCGGAAAGCCCGGATTTGAGCTTACCGACCAGGAGATGGAAGTGGGCATCGGTATCCACGGTGAGCCCGGCACCCACAGAGAGGCTCTGCGTCCCGCCGACGAGATCGTAGATATGCTGCTGGATAAAATCCTGGCAGATTTGGACTATGCCGGGCATGAGGTCGCCGTGATGGTAAACGGTTCCGGCGCAACACCGCTGATGGAGCTGTACATTGTCAACAACCATGTAAACGACGTGCTGACCCAGAAGGGCATCAAGATCTATAAGACCCTGGTGGGCAACTACATGACCTCCATTGAAATGGCTGGCTTCTCCATCTCCCTGCTGCGGCTGGATGACGAGATGAAGGCACTGCTGGATGCTGAGGCAGATACGCCTGCATTTAAGGCATAAGTTAGAAAGGGAAAGCCTATGAATAGCTTAAAACTCATTGGAATTTTAGATAAAATCGGTGATAAAATCATCGAGCAGAAGGATTTCCTCACAGAGCTGGACCGCCCCATCGGTGACAATGACCATGGGATCAACATGGCAAAGGGCTTCCAGGCGGTGAAGGAAAAGCTTCCCGGCCTGGCAGACAAGGACCTGGGCACCATTTTTAAGACCACGGGCATGACCCTGGTTTCTACCGTCGGCGGATCCTCCGGCCCTCTCTATGGCACTTTATTTATGAAGATGGGCATGGCCCTCAAGGATCAGACCGAGCTGGACTTCCCCAAGTTCCTGGAAGCGTTCCAGCTGGGCATTGAAGGGGTAGGTCAGCGGGGTCACTCCACCGTGGAGGAAAAGACCATGCTGGATGCTTTGGTTCCCTCTGTGGACGCTATGAAGGCAGCGTGGGCAGAAAACCCCGACCCCAAGGCCGCACTGGCTGCCGGAGCCAAGGCCGCAGAGGCTGGTGTGGAGCACACCAAGGAGCTGATTGCCACCAAGGGCCGGGCCAGCTACGTGGGCGAGCGGGGCATTGGTCACCAGGACCCCGGCGCTACCTCCTATCTGTTTATGATTCAGGTGGCGGCAGAGTGCTACTAGGAGGTTTTCTATGGTAGGGATTGTCATTGTTTCTCACAGCAAAAACCTGGCTGAGAGCATTGTGGAGTATACCGGGCTGATGGCGGGGGATGCCCATGTGGCAGCCGCTGGCGGCACCGATGACGGCACCTTCGGCACCAGCTTCCAGAAGATCTACAACGCCATTGAGAGCGTGGACTCCCCGGAAGGCGTTCTGGTGCTCATGGATATGGGCAGTGCCGTGATGACCACCGAAATGGTTTTGGAAGCCTACGGCTCCGACAAGGTGGAAATGGTGGACTGCCCCATTGTGGAAGGCGCAGTGGTTGCCACTATCAATGCCCAGGCGGGAATGTCCCGGGCGGATATTATTGAGGCCCTCCAGGAAGTGGGCCAGACCCCTAAGTTCTGAGTGCGTCAGAATCCAACCGGAAATTGCAGACAAACAGCCCGCAGCGGAATCTTCATTCTGCTGCGGGCTTAGCGTGTCAGGAAAATGTGGTTGGGATTTGCAGAAAGTGTATCGGCACTTTATAAAAGAAAGCAATGCTCAGAAAAAATCGCTCCGTCGGGGCATACACCCGGACGGAGCGTTGAGGTTTCCATGATTATTCCTTGTCGTCTCCCAGGCAGTTCATGTCCTGAAGGGCGCAGGTGACATCGTCATCCTTGCCGGTGGCATTCATATCCGTGATGCTGTAGTCCTTCGGTTCCTGGGTGTCCAGGCAGTTCATGTCCTGAAGGGCACAGGTGCGGTCGTCATCGGCGGTGATGCCGTTCATGTTGGTGATACCGAGACTGCTTTTGATTTCCTTTGCCATTGAATATATGCCTCCTTACAGCTGTGTTGGGGGAAATGCTTACAGGGATATTATATCGCTGACTGTGCAAATTATCAAGAGGGATACATAAAATTATCATTTATTTGGTTATATCTTCCAATTTCCCCTTGCGCTGTCTTGGAATATCGCATATAATGAAATCGAAAAAACAGCCGTGCCCCTTCGGCGCGGTTCTTAGAAAGGAGCGTTCAAATGTCTGCAATGATCCATAAGCCTTTGGAGGAATTTTCCGTCTACGGCTACTGCCGGGGGGACAGCCGGATTTATACCCGGGAAGACCTCCTGGGACACTGGTCCGTCCTCTTCTTCTATCCTGCCGACTTTACCTTTGTCTGCCCCACGGAGCTCAAGGAGCTGGGGGAACTCTATGAGGATTTTTTGGCGGAGGACTGCCAAATCTATTCGGTCAGTGAGGACACCCACTTTGTTCACAAGGCCTGGGCCAATGCCAGCGAAACCATCCGGGATCTTCCCTATGTGATGCTGGCGGACCCCGCCGGAAAGCTGGCAAGAGAATACGGCGTGCTTCTGGAGGATGAGGGACAGGCCCTGCGGGCCACCTTCCTCTTAAACCCCGATGGGGAAGTGGTGCTCTATGAGATTCACGATTTGGGCATCGGACGCAACGCCAAGGAGCTTCTGCGGAAGGTCCAGGCAGCCAGATTTGTGGCGGAGCACGGGGACCAGGTCTGCCCAGCCAATTGGCATCCCGGTGAGGAGACGTTGACACCGAGCCTGGATTTGGTGGGACTGCTGTAGGGGAGGGGCGCACATGGAAAATCACTTTCCCTCCCAAAGTCCGCTGATTGTCCCGACCCTGGAGGAACAGCTGAAGCAGCTGCTCCAGAAGCTCACAGCGGATGTGGAACTCACCTGTATTCTGGACGGCGGGGATAAGAGCCTGGAAATGGCGGGCTTTCTGAACCACCTGACTGCCCTCAGTCCCCGGCTTTCCTGCACCTTCCTGGATGCAGAGGAGGACCCGGCGCTGTCCCGGGCCATGGACGCCCAGCTTCTCCCGGCAACGGGCATTGGTACGCCGGGCACTCTGCCGCGGATGGTATTTCACGGCATCCCCGGCGGCAAGGAGATTACCTCCTTTGCAGCGGCAATTCTGAACGCAGGCGGGGCGGCAAAGCCCCTGGACAAGTATACCTTAAAAGACATCGGAAAGATCAAGCGGCCCATGGAGCTGCAAATCTGTGTCTCTCTGGGCTGCCAGCACTGTGCCCAGCTGGTGGCCAATGCCCAGCGGGTGGCCTGGGAAAATCCTCTGGTCACTGCCCATATGATTGACGCGAATCTTTATCCACAGCTTGTTGACAAGCTCAACATTCAGCGGGTGCCGCTGCTGGTTGCAAACCAATCTCAGAGCTTTTCCGGCGGGAAAACCATGGCAGAACTCACCACCCTTTTACCAAAACTCCAATAACACGACAAAGTCTCCAAAAAGCAATCGGTGCATCTGTGCTTTTTGGAGATTTTTGTGCATATCGCTAAAATGATCTTGCAAGAATAGTTCTCCAATAGTATAATATAAATAATTCGAGGGGCGAGAAACAGACGGTTCTGTACCGACCAATGCCCCGCTTGAAATGGCCTTACATTTCCGAATATATGTCATGAGGAGGACGAAAAAATGGCAAAGTACATCATGGCCCTGGACGCAGGCACCACCTCTAACCGCTGCATCCTTTTTAACGAAGCAGGCGAGATGTGTTCTGTTGCCCAGAAGGAATTCACCCAGTATTTCCCCAAGCCCGGCTGGGTGGAGCACGATGCAAACGAGATCTGGTCAACTCAGCTGGAGGTTGCACAGAAGGCTATGGCAAACCTCAATGTGTCTGCCGCAGACATTGCCGCCATCGGTATTACCAACCAGCGTGAAACCACCATTGTTTGGGATAAGAATACCGGTGAACCGATCCATCATGCCATTGTGTGGCAGTGCCGCAGAACCAGTGAGTACTGTGACTCCCTGAAGGAAAAGGGTCTGGTGGATAAGATCCGTGCCAAGACCGGCCTGGTCATTGATGCTTACTTCTCCGGCACCAAGCTCCGCT
>JAHHRT010000027.1 GCA_020025615.1 Oscillospiraceae bacterium
CATCTTCAGGAAACCTAGTGCGGCGAATCGCCGCAGACAATACGTGCGCCGGCTGGTCGCGAATCGTTACTGTCCTTCGCCGCTCGGTATCGGTCCGCAGTGCGGACAACCAGAACGTGCGCCGGCTAGTCGCGAATCGTTACTTCCCTGACCCGCTCGGTATCGGTACAAGGTGCAAAGGCTCCCCCTTTGGGGGAGCTGGCTGGCGAGGTACGAGCCAGACTGAGAGGGCGAAGCCGTATCTCCGACCACACACCAGGTTGCAGTGTACGCACCGCGCCCATTTATTGCCGTAACGTTGCACAATTCCCCCCAGTGCGCGCCTAGTGGGGTTCAAAGGAAGCATGAATGAAACCAGGCGTTGTTATCCAGGAGGCAAATTTTTTGACTGACAAAGTAAAAATTCGCAGGAATACTTTCTGTATTGCAAGAATTTTTAACGCAGTCAGGCAGAAAATAGGCCCCTGGGAACTCGTCTGTGTTTCATCCTTGCTTCCTTTAGGGGGAGAGCGGCTTGGCGTGCGGGAGCACGACACTCAGCGTCTCCCCTGTGGGGCTCTTTGGTGACTTTCTGTCTGCACAGGAAGTCACCCTCCCCGGAGGGACCGGTCCGCAAGGCGGGCAGCTGATACGTGCACAGTGCAGTGATATTCGCTACTGCCCTTCGCCGCTCGGTGTCGTTTTTCTGTATACGATATCCACTTTCTGAAATTCACAGTATCGTGTTTCGGTGCCATGCACCGTCCCCAATTGTACCACGGAATGGTCAAGACCATTCCCTACATTGGTGCAGTTGAGAATTAGCGTACAGTGCATACTCGGAAAGGCTGTATCAATCTGAGAGTGTGGTTTTCGCCCTCTCAGTCACCTTCGGTGACAGCTCTCCCAGAGTGAGAGCCTTTGCAGATCCAAAACAAACAAACGGGAGAAATCACTGTCAAATGTGATTTCTCCCGCTTCTTATTTTTCTTGGGATTACTGAATATCCAGCTTAATCTTGTCGTCCTGCACAGACAGCGCAATGGAAGAGATGGGGTTCTCGAAGCTGTCCAGAATGGCTTCGCCAATGGGATCTTCCAGCTCTCGCTGGATGGTCCGGCGGAGATTTCTGGCACCGTAGACCTGAGAGTAGGCCTTCTTCACCAGAAGCTGCCGCACATCCTCGCCCCAGGTGAGCGTCAGGCCGCGGGCCTCCACGCACTCCTGCAGCTCCTTGAGCATAATGTCCGCAATGCCCAGGAAGTTTTCTTCGGTGAGATGGTTAAAGGTAATGATTTCGTCCACACGGTTGATGAACTCAGGCCGCAGGAACTCCCGCAACGCCATCATGGTCTTTTCCTTCACCATGTCATGGTCGGTTCGACCAAAGCCCAGACCCGCCACACGGCCTTCGGAGCCGGCATTGGAGGTCATAACAATCACCGTGTTTTCAAAGTTTACCACACGGCCCTGGGCATCGGTGATGCGTCCGTCATCCAGTACCTGCAAAAGCACATTGAGCACATCGGGGTGCGCCTTTTCAATCTCGTCAAACAGCACCACAGAATAGGGCTTTCTGCGAATCTTCTCTGTGAGCTGGCCCGCCTCGTCGTAGCCGACGTAGCCGGGAGGAGAGCCGATCAGCTTAGAGACCGTATGCTTCTCCATATATTCGGACATATCCAAACGAATCAGGCTGTCCACACTGTCGAACAGGTCATCAGCCAGGCGCTTCACAAGCTCTGTCTTACCAACGCCGGTGGGTCCCACAAAGATGAAGGACACAGGCTTGCGCTTGGGAGACAGGCCCACACGGTTCCGGCGAACGGCTCTTGCCACTGCCTCTACCGCCTCGTCCTGGCCCACGATATGGGTCTTCAGGCGGTCTGCCAGGCCCTTGATCTGCTGATACTCCTGAGCCTTGATCTTGGAGGCAGGAATCTTGGTCCAAATCTCGATGATCTGTGCCAGGTTTTCCATGGTCACCGCAGGGGCGGGCTTCTTTTCCAGCTCCTCGATCTCCCCTGCCAGGACGCACAGACGGCTGCGGATTTTTGCCAGCCGCTCAAAGTCCTGGTTCTCGGTATCCTCGTTGAGCATCCGAAGCTCCAGCTCGTAATCGTCCCGCTCCTTTTTCTTTTCTGCCAGAGCGGAAATCTCAGGGCAGCGGAGGTTTACGTCGGAGCAGGCCTCGTCCAGCAGGTCGATAGCCTTATCCGGCAGGAATCGGTCGGTGATGTACCGCTCCGAGAGGATGACGCACTGCCGTGCAATCTCAGGAGAGATGGTTACCCCATGGAACTCCGCATAGCTCTTGGAGATGCCCTGGAGAATCTGGCAGGCCTCTTCGATGGTAGGCTCCGCCACAGTCACTGGCTGGAACCGACGCTCCAGTGCAGCGTCCTTCTCGATGTACTTGCGGTACTCCGCAAAGGTGGTTGCACCGATGACCTGGATCTCTCCACGGGACAGGGCGGGTTTCAGGATGTTAGCCGCATTCATGCTGCCCTCAGCATCTCCGGCGCCCACCAGGTTGTGGACCTCGTCGATGACCAGGATGATATTGCCGCACTCCTTGATCTCACCGATCAGGCTCTTCATGCGGCTCTCAAACTGGCCCCGGAACTGGGTGCCCGCCACCAGGGCGGTGAGGTCCAGCAGGAATACTTCCTTATCCCGGAGCTTATAGGGCACATCGCCAGCGGCAATCCGCTGAGCCAGCCCCTCGGCAATGGCAGTTTTACCAACACCGGGCTCACCGATGAGACAGGGGTTATTCTTCTGTCTGCGGTTCAGAATCTGGATCAGCCGCTCGGTTTCCACATCTCTGCCGATGACCTTGTCGAGCTTTCCCTCCCGGGCCCGCCCGGTAAGGTCCATACAGTAGCTGTCCAGGAACTTATACTTTTTATTCTTTTTCTTCTTACCCTCCTGCTTGGGGGGCTCCTCCTGAGGGGCCTGGGTGGCAGGAAGATTTTCATTGCCGCCAAAAAGCTGATTGAGCAGAGGGAAGGTGGCAGTCTGGCTGTCGATTTCGTCCTCTTCTTCGTCTGCGTTGTCTCGCTGACCAAACATACTGCTCATCTCATCGGCAAGGAGGTCCAGTTCGTCTTCGCTGATGCCCATCTGCTTGACCACCTGGTCAATCTGAGGAATCCCCAGACTGCGGGCGCACTTGAGACAGTAACCCTCATTGAGAGTCACACCGTTTTCTACCTTGGTAATGAACACAACGGCAACATTCTTTTTGCATTTCACGCACATTTTAGGCTGCATGATATCACACTCCTCTACAAGGAAATTCTCCTTTTGCGATGAAGTATAGCACAACAGCGCCGTAAAAGGGATAACAAATTATTAACAGAAGAAAATTATTCGCACCCACACTCAAATTTTGCAATTCCGTCATCGTACCACAGGTGGGTCATGTAAAGCCCTCCCGGGGGTACTGTAGGGCCGGCAGCGGTGCGATTGCCGGACTCCAGGATTTTTCCAATGTCCTCCGGGCGAATCTTTCCCTCTGCCGCGTAAACGACCGTTCCTGCCATGGCTCTTGCCATGTTGTAAAGGAAGCCGTTGGCGCAGACCCGCAGGGTGATAATGTCCCCCTGCCGCTCCACCTTGTAATAGTATACGGTACGGACGGTGGATTTGACATCGGTGCCCACAGAACGGACAGCTGCAAAATCGTGAGTTCCCACGAACTGGTCCGCTGCCGCCTGCATAACCGACTCGTCCAGATGCTTGGGATAGAACCAGGCTCGATTCACGTAGAACGGGTCCTTGAGCCGGGAATTGTAAATCTGATAGGTGTACTCCTTCCGGGCACAGGAGCCAATGGCATTGAAGTTCTCATGGACCTCAAAGGCCTTCGTCACCACGATGTCACAGGGAAGATGGGTATTGAGGGCGTAGGGCAGCCGCTCCGCAGGGATGGTGGAGCTGGTGCGGAAGTTTGCCACATAGCACCGGGCGTGTACCCCGGCATCGGTACGCCCGCAGCCGGTCACATGGACCGGGTGGCCCACCACCATAGCAGCGGCTTTTTCCAGGGTCTCCGCCACCGTGGGCAGATTCTTCTGAACCTGCCAGCCGTGGTAGTGGGTGCCGAGATAGGTTAAAAACAAGCAAAGATTTCTCATACTTACCTCACAGCCCCATAGCCTTCAGGACAAAGATCAGCACAACCACCAGGCCAGTCACGCAGTAAGCATTGACATCCAGCCGGGAATACCGCAGCATCTTCATCTTGGTCCGGCCCACGTCACCCTGGTAGCAGCGGCACTCCATCGCCGTAGCCAGCTCGTCGGCCCGGCGGAAAGCGCTGATAAACAGGGGCACCAGAATGGGCACCAGTGCCTTGGCCCGCTGCATCAGATTACCGCTTTCAAAGTCCGCACCTCTCGCCTTCTGCGCGCACATGATCTTGTCTGTTTCCTCAATCAGAGTCGGGATGAACCGCAGAGCGATGCACATCATCATGGACAGCTCATGAACCGGCACATGAATCTTCTTGAGGGGCTTTAGCAAGCTCTCCAGGCCGTCGGTCAGGGAGATGGGCGAAGTGGTGTAGGTGAGCAGGAAGGTTCCGGTAATCAGCATCAGAATCCGGGACATCATAAAAATCGCACGGATCACACCTTCACTGGTGATGGTAATGAACCAGAAATGCACCAGAACCGTACCGTCCTGGGTAAAGAACAGATTGAGGATGCCTGTAAAGGCCAGGATCATCACAACGGGCTTCATACCCCGCACGATAGTCTTTAAGGGAATGGTAGAAAGCCGCACTGCGGTGAGGAGGAAAATCGCCACAATACCATAGGAAACCCAGCCCGATGCCACAAACAGCATGACAATATAGGCAATGAGCAGGACAATTTTCGTCCGGGGGTCCAAACGGTGGATCGGTGACTTTCCCGGGAAGAACTGGCCCAGGGTAATGTCTTTAAGCATGGCAGGCACCTCCCCGGAGCTTCAAAATGGCTTCCGCGGCCTGCTCCATGGTATAGACATTGGGCACATCCAGCCCCATATGCCGCAGATGCAGGAACACCTGGGTCACCTGGGGGATACTGAGGCCCATGCTCAGAAGCTCCTCCGCATGGGAGAAGACCTCCTGGGGGGTGGCATCAAAGGCCAGCTTGGAGCCGTTCATCACCAGCAGCCGATCTGTCAGCCGTGCCACATCTTCCATAGAGTGGCTGACCATCATAATGGTGGCATTTTTTGCCTTGCGGTAGGTTTCGATATTGGAAAGAATCTCTCCCCTGCCCACCGGATCCAGGCCCGCCGTGGGCTCATCCAGAATGAGAACCTCCGGCTCCATGGCAATGACACCGGCGATGGCTACCCGCCGCTTCTGACCGCCTGAGAGATCAAAAGGGGAAGCTTCCAGCTGTGCCTTGGTAAGGCCTACAAATCCCGCCGCATCCAGAACCCGGCGGTTCACTTCCTCCTGGGAAAGGCCCATGTTCTTAGGGCCAAAGGCAATATCCTTGTAGACCGTCTCCTCGAAGAGCTGGTATTCCGGGTACTGGAACACCAGTCCAACCCGGAAGCGCGCCTGCCGGGTGGTCTGCTTGTCGGTCCAGATGTCCTTTCCGTCCAGAAGCACCTGACCGGAGGTAGGCTTCAACAGGCCGTTGAGCTGCTGCATCAGCGTGGACTTACCGGAACCGGTATGACCGATGATGCCGATAAACTCCCCAGGGCAGACAGAAAAGGACACCTGATCCAATGCCTTATGTTGGAAGGGCGTCCCAGCACTATAGATGTACGTTAAGTCTTTCACTTCCAGAATGGGATTCACTTTGCTTCCTCCCCTTTTATTGTCTCATAGAGGAGCTTTGCACATTCCTCCGGTTCCAGCCGATCCAGCGGCAGCTCCCAGCCATGCTGATTGAGCTGCCAGCACAGCTCCACTGTCTCGGGCGCAGCAAGGCCGATGGCGTGAAGCAGTTCCACCTGAGAGAAAACTTCCTCAGGGGTGCCGTCTGCTGCAATCTTTCCTTTGTCCATAACCACCACACGCTGGGCCCGGGCGGCCTCGTCCATATGGTGGGTAATGAGCACCACGGTAATGCCCTTTTCCCGGTTTAACCGGGTGATGGTCTCCATGACCTCCCGGCGGCCCCGGGGGTCCAGCATTGCGGTGGGCTCGTCCAAAACGATGCACTTAGGCTCCATGGCGATGACACCGGCAATGGCCACCCGCTGCTTCTGTCCGCCGGACAGAAGGTGGGGTGCGTGTTCCCGATAGTCGTACATCTCCACCTGCTTTAAGGCACGGTCCACCCGCTGGCGGATTTCAGGACCGGCAACTCCCAGGTTCTCCGGACCAAAGGCCACATCCTCCTCCACCACATTGGCAACAATCTGGTTATCCGGGTTCTGGAACACCATGCCCACATTTCTCCGTACCGCCATCAGGCGTTCCGTGTAGGAGGTATCGATTCCGTTCACATAGACCTTGCCGCCGCTGGGAAGCAGGATGGCGTTAAAATGCTTTGCGAGAGTGGATTTTCCGCAGCCATTGGTGCCCAGCACCGCCACGAAGCTTCCTTCCTCAATGTCGAGATCCAGGTCTGCAAACACCTGATGTCCCGGGGTGTCGTCCGCCCCGGGATAAGTAAAGGCAAGATGCTTTGCCTCGATAATACTAGCCAAGTTTTCTTTCCTCCTCAGGGGGTCCATCTTCCGGTGGCACCGCAGGGCAGCACCAGGCCGGACTCTCGAACCTTGAGCCCCAGTTCCCCGGACTCCGTCTTTCCGCCATGGTCCTGTCCAAACACCACATCAGAGGCATAGCTCACTGCACTGGGAGCAAGGCCCGTGGTGTAAGAGTTAATAATCACAAACAGGGGATTATCCGTGAGGAGCTTTGCGGTCTCCAGGAGGAAGGGATAGAAGCTTGTCTCCATCTTCCAGATTTCGCCGCTGGGGCCTCTGCCGTAGCTGGGAGGATCCATGATGATACCGTCATATCTCCGGCCCCGGCGAATCTCCCGCTGGATGAACTTTGCGCAGTCATCCACAATCCAGTGGATGGGGCGGTCTCTGAGGCCGGAAGCCACAGCGTTTTCTTTGGCCCAGGCCACCATGCCCTTGGAGGCATCCACATGATAGACCTCAGCACCGCCCGCAGCTGCCGCCAGGGTTGCACCGCCGGAATAGGCAAACAGGTTGAGGACCCGGGTGGGGCGGCCCGCAGAAGCCACCTTTTCCCGAATGAAATCCCAGTTTGCAGCCTGTTCCGGGAACACGCCGGTGTGCTTGAAGTTCATGGGCTTGACGTTAAAGGTCAGATAGTCCTTGTAATGAATCTGCCACCGCTCAGGCAGGTTGTGGTCTGACCAATGTCCGCCGCCGGTGTTGGAGCGGATATACCGGGCATCGTACTTTTTCCACTGGGGAGCACTGTGGGGGGTGCTCCAAATAACCTGGGGATCCGGGCGGACCAGGATATAATCTCCCCAGCGTTCCAGACGCTCACCATCGGTGGCGTCCAGAACCTCATATTCTTTCCATTCGTCGGAAATCCAAAGCATTGGGTTATCTCCTTATCTGTAAATCTCTAATTGTCTCTTTGTTTTCGGTTAGGGATCAGCCCCAGCTGTCCGTGTCATCGTCCCAGTCGGAGCCGTTATCCTCCTCATAATGGGAGTTGTCGCCATCACCCTCGGGCCAGACCTCCTCAGAGCCGCTGTTGGTGCTGCCCTCATAGCTCTCCCATGCCTCACGGGTGTGGACCGGGCACAGCATATAGGGAATGTCCATGTCGAAATTGCGGTCGTTGCGGAAACCGTGCCAAGGCAGAGGGTTGCCTGCATCATCCACAAAGTAGACATAGGAATCATTGTAGAAGGATTCCAGCAGACCATGGCCCATGGCCTTACGAATCTCCTCTACTTCATCCGGGGTCATTTTGACCAGAGAACGGGTCTGAATATCTGCCTCACCGATGTCAGCGAACTTGTGGCAGTAATCCGTCGCCACGCCGCCGCCGGTGACACAGTAGGACACAGGGAAGTGCTTGTTGCAGGTCTCGGTGGGCATATCCTCAGGATAGACATTGGCACTGCTCACACGATTGATGCCGCGAACATCATTCTGACAGTCCGGGGTAGCAGCTAAGCCGGAATCCAGACATACACTTGCGGTACGGAAGTTATTGCCGTTATAGAGAGCTTCGGAGGGCAGTCCCTTGTGGATGGGCTGCATGACCCGCTTCCACAGACGACCGGCCGGGTTTCCGAAATCGCCGGTGAGGAAAATTTCCTCAGGCTTGTTATAACCGCACCACACTGCAGCCGTATAGTGCGTGGTGTAACCGCAGAACCAGCGGTCACGGTTGCTGGAGGTAGTACCGGTCTTGCCTGCGATGCTCTGGCCCGGGAAAATAGCAGCGCCGCCGGTGCCATGATTGGCTGCATTATAGAGGCAGTAATTCATATAGTCCACTGCCTTCTCGCCCATGATCTGTTTGGCATCCTGGGTATTATCGAGAACCAGCTCACCGGCACTGTTATAGACCTTGGTAAAGAGGCGGCCTTCTCGATAGGTGCCGTGGTTGGGGAAGGTTGCGTAGGCCGTAGCCATTTCCCGAACGGTAGAGCCTACCGTCAGTGCACCCATAGCAAGGGGGGCGATGCCCACGTCAGAAAGGCTCTTGCCGTTTTTCTGCGGGAAGTTGTCCGTCAGGTGCTTCTGTCCGAAGTTATTCTTAGCGAAGTCATAGGCATACTCGTAACCCTCCATGGTGAGGGTCCGGGAAGAAATGGTATTCACGGAAGAAACAATACCGGAGTAAATGGTCCGGGAGTAGTTGTACTTCCGATTGTCGTTCTTGGGGTAGGGACCGTTGTCATAGAAAAGCGGCAGATCCTTCACCACAGTCGCAGGGGTGATGGTTCCCTTTTCAAATCCAGGCGCATAGACGGAAATAGGCTTCTGAGAAGAACCTGTCTGAAGTGTTGCCTGGGTCGCACGGTTGTAGCCCAGGAACACGTCCTTTTCGCCCACGCCGCCGGCAAGTGCCACAATGTCGCCGGTGCGGTTATCAATCACAACGATGGCGGATTCCAGCTGCTGTGCGCTTCGGGTGGTGGGAATCTTAGACAAATCCGTGTAAACGGCATCCACCGCATTCTGCACATTCATATCCAGGGTGGTGTAGATATGGTAGCCGCCCTTCTGGATTCGGCCCAGGTAGAATTCCCGAACCTTATCGTCGGCTGTCTCCCAATCCACGCCGTCCTTGGCTGCGAACTCTGCTGCCACATCGTTCAGCACTGCGTCCACGAACCAGGAATAGATATGCTGGGAAGCGTCCACAGAGATGGGGGTAGGACTGTCACAGACCGGGCAGTAGTAGGTGTCTCCGTCATGCTTGAAGGTGCTGACCGTACCCTGGTAGCCGCACTCCGCATTTTCACAGACCACCCAGCGGTCGCCCTCGGCGATGCCCTCCTTAAAGACCATCTCCTGGTTTCGGGCCTCGTCATACTCTTCCCGGGTCAGGTAGCCCTGCTCGAACATCTGATAGAGGACCTTCAGCTGACGGCTGCGGTTACGGTCTGCGCCCTTGGTCATCTCACCCTCATACTTGAATTCGTTTTCAGAATAGGGGTTAAAGAGAGAGGGGTTGTTGGTGATGCTGATGAGGCTTGCGCACTCAGCGGTGGTCAGATTCTGAAGCTCCTTGCCAAAATACTCCGCTGCGGCACTTTTTACACCGTAGCAGCCGCGGCCCAGGTAGATTCGGTTCAGGTATTCCTCCATAATGAGGTTCTTGTCACACTGCCGTTCAAACAGCTGTGCCCGGAAAATCTCCATGACCTTACGCTGAACCGTGATGCTCTTTTCTCCGGTTACGTTCTTCACCAGCTGCTGGGTGATGGTGGAACCGCCGAACTGAGAGTCACCGCCAAAGAACATATTGAGGCAGGCTTTCACAGTGGTGATCCAGTCAACGCCCTGGTGCTCGTAAAAGCGCTTATCCTCAATGGCAATGGTAGCATGAATCAGGTCCTCGGGAATATCCTTGAGACGTGCCCACTGCCGATCGGTCGTGGTGTAGATCTGCTGCAGCTGCTGCACATCACCGTGGCTGTCCACGTAATACATGAAAGAGGTCTCTTCCACATCATAGTCGTCAATAGACCAGTTGCCCGCCTCCGTGAGAATTTCATCCTGGAGGTAGTCACCCAGGGTGCCTACAAAGACAATGCCGCAGATGACCAGAATCATCAGCACGGTAGCCGCTGCACCCACGGCAATCTTGATAAGAGACATACAGAGAGAGAAAGCAGTATAGAGAAGCTTGATGGTCCAGTGAGGGTTCCAGTCCTGGCGAAGCTTCTTCCTTTCCCGTCTACGTTTCATAAATTCGTTCATAAAATAACCTCCAATGCCCCGCTGTCACCACCGGGAACATATGTCCACACAAATTCAGTCATGATTGCATAGCATCATTCATACAATTATAGCACAAGCCGCCAGGAAACGAAAGTATAAATTTCATAAATAAACCTTAAAATCCCGGGGATACTACCGGATAAGGAGGCAGTTCCCATGATTCGTAAAGCAGCAATTCTGTTTCTATCGGCCTTTTTTCTCCTGGGGACCTGGAAGGGGTATGTGGCCCTATGGGTAGACAATACCCCGAATCCGCAAAAAGTATTCCCCTACCCCGTTTCTTCCCTGCCGCAAACAGATCAGCAGGCCCTGAAACAGGGAATTGAGGCTGAAACCCCGGAGATTCTTGCCCAAAGACTGGAGGATTTTCTGTCATAAAACGGAAGCCTTCGTTTCTATGCAATATTCCCTCTTGACAGCAGCCACCCCTCCGCGATAGAATATGGACGTAAAGAACAACACGGAGGAACGACCAATGGCGGACCAGTACGGTTCTGATTTTATTACCATTTCCGACGAGGACGGCACCGAATTTGAGCTGGAGGTGCTGAGCACCGTTCAGTATAACGGCTGCTCCTATCTCGCTGTGATTCCCGCCTCGGACGGTGAAAATGACCCCGAATACGGTGTCAGTATCCTGCGCTCGGAAGATGAAGACGGCGAGCCCATCCTCTCCATCATCGAGGACGAACAGGAATTGCAGGCTGTCTATGACTTAATCATGGATCAGCTCTACGAGGACGAGGAAAATTGACGCATCTATTTCCTGCTTGGTGCGTAATTTGTCCTTTTGGACCCACATTTTTTAAATAGGGATGTTTGACTTGCCAACTGGTTTGCAGACCTCCCGCCGTCCCTGCGGCGGCGGACGCTGGGAGCAGATAAGGTTGTCAGCGGCAGCCCACCTGCCTTTTTCGTGCAGGTCATAATCGGATGAATACGGCTAAAGCGGGTGCATGGGGAGTTTCGGCTCCCCATGTTTTTTTATGTCTTCGGGCGCCGGTGCCCCGGAATTTGTAAACTTTTTCGTTTTTCAAGGGAATTCCCTAGTTTTTCCCCTTGCAACCGGCATATAAATCCAGTATAATGTGGGGGTCTGTACGCGATTTTCATCGCAGATCAAAACCAAAGTAAACGAGAGGATATGATCACATGAGTGCATCGAGCAAGAAAAAGCTCCGCACCGACTCCGAAAAGCTTACGGAGCGGCAGCGCGAAGAGCAAAAGCAGGCAAAAGAAGTAAAGCTGTACACCATCGGCTTCGTGGCCGTTATGGCAGTCATCCTGGTAATCGCAATCCTGGTTGGCACCCAGCAGCTCATTGCAAACTCCGGTGTTCGTGAGCGTAAGACCGTCGCCTATACGGTCGGTGACCACGCTCTGAGCAATACCGAGCTTAATTACTTCTTCTCCGACACCGTCAACAATTTCGTGAACCAGTATGGCAGCTACGCTGCTATGTTCGGTCTCGACACCAGCAAGCCTCTGGACCAGCAGTATGTGGATGCTGAGAACACCCGTACCTGGGCAGACGACTTCATGGACTCCGCTAAGGGCAACGCAACTGCTGTCTACACCATTGCAGATGCCGCCAAGGCTGCCGGTCACACCCTCTCTGAGGAAGAGCTGGCCCAGGTGGACAATGTCGTGGCAAATCTCCAGATGTACGCCGCAATCAGCGGTCACGGCAGCGTCAAGAACTATCTGAAGGCTGTCTACGGCAGCGGTGCTACCGAAGAGAGCTACCGTGCATACCTGGAGACCTCCGTTCTGGCTGACTCCTACCGTGCAGCTTACGCTGAGGCACTCACCTATGATGACGCTGCTCTCCGCGAGGCCGAGAAGGACAACTACAGCAAATACTCCTCCTTTACTTATAACCAGTATGTGGTAGATGCCAGCAAGTTCCTGACCGGCGGCACCACCGACGAGGACGGCAAGACCACCTACTCCGATGAGGAGAAGGACGCATCCGTGAAGGCTGCCGAGGCTGCTGCCAAGGCCCTCATCGGTGAGAATGTGAAGACCGTTGCTGATTTCGATCAGGCCATTGCCGAAATGGAGATCAACAAAGAGGCCGAGGGTGTCTCCAGCACCCCCTTCGCAAACAACGATTACCGTCGTATCCCCGAGGATGTAGCAAAGTGGCTCTCCGACGCTTCCCGTAAGGAAGGCGACAAGACTGTCATCGCAAACACCTCTGTCCGTACCGATGACGAAGGCAACGAGACCACTGTTACCACCGGCTACACCGTTGTCTTCTTCCTGAACCGCAACGACAACACCGAGCTGCTGCCCAATGTCCGTCACATTCTGGTTGGCTTCGAGGGCGGCACCCAGAACGAGCAGGGTCAGACCGTCTACTCCGATGAGGAGAAGGCAGCCGCCAAGGAAAAGGCTGAGGCTCTGCTGAAGCAGTTCAACGAGGGCGAGGCTACCGAGGAAGCTTTCGCAGCACTGGCTACCGAGAACACCACCGATCCCGGCTCCAAGGAGAACGGCGGTCTGTACGAGAACATCTACCCCGGTCAGATGGTTTCTGCTTTCAACGACTGGTGCTTTGAAAGCGGTCGTAAGGCTGGCGACACCGGCATCGTGGAAACCAACTACGGCTACCATGTGATGTACTACTGCGGTGAGGGCAGCCTGAGCTACCGGGATCTGCAGATCACCCAGGAGCTCACCGCTCAGGATGTGGATACCTGGTACAAGGGTCTCATCGATTCCGCTGTCACTGTGGACGGCGACACCTCCCGGATTCGCACCAACCTGACGCTGAACCGTCAGTAAGTTCATAACCCATACGGTACAGTTCCTATCGGAGCTGTACCGTATTTTTTTACGGAAATCTACTTTTCTTCCCCATCGACACCCTTCGACTGGGTTTTCAAAAAGGCTGTGCAAAATGGCAATTGACTTACCCTGTCAAATCTACTAAAATAAAAGATAATAAGTCCAGCCCATACGATCACTTTTTACGACAAAGGAGAGGCCATGTATCGAATTTTAGAACTCAATCCCCAGCTGATGCCGTTTGCCGGGGATATTGATCTCAGAATGCACCTGTACCACAGCGCAAAGGAGCGTCTTCTGGCACCTGGTCAGACTCTGAACGAATTTGCCAATGCCTACAATTATTTTGGAATTCATCACGTGGAAGGCGGCTGGGTCTACCGCGAGTGGGCACCCAACGCGTTCCAGCTCTACCTCACCGGCGACTTCAACCACTGGAACAAGACCAGTCACCCCTTGAAGCCCATCGGAAACGGCAACTGGGAGATCTTCCTCCCCGGTGACGATGCCCTTTGGGACGGCTGCAAGGTCAAGGTGATGGTTGCCAATATGTACTTCTCCGAGCACATCCCCCTCTATGCCCGCCGGGTGGTCCAGGACAAGGAAACCCTGGTCTGGTGCGCAGAGGTTGTGGATGATAAAAAGGCTTTTCCCTGGACCGACCAGGACTTCCAGGGGGAAGATGCGCTCTACATCTACGAGGCCCACGTAGGCATGGCCCAGGAAGAGGGTAAGGTTGGTACTTACCGGGAGTTTGCAGACAAGATTCTGCCCCGAATTAAGGCTGACGGTTACAACACCGTCCAGCTCATGGCCATTATGGAGCACCCCTACTACGGCAGCTTCGGCTATCAGGTCTCTAACTTCTACGCCGCCTCCAGCTGGTTTGGCAAGCCTGAGGACCTCAAATACCTGGTGAACAAGGCGCACAGCCTTGGGCTGCGGGTACTGCTGGATGTGGTCCACTCTCATGCCGTAAAGAACACCGCCGAGGGCATCAATATGTTCGACGGCACCACCTGGCAGTTCTTCCACGACGGCGATAAGGGCGACCATCCCGCCTGGGGTACGAAGTGCTTTGACTATGGCAAAACCGGCGTTCTCCACTTCCTGCTGTCTAACCTCAAGTTCTGGATGACCGAGTACCACTTTGACGGCTTCCGGTTCGACGGTGTCACCTCCATGCTCTATCACGACCACGGCCTGGGCACCGACTTTAACTCCAACGATAAATACTTCTCCTACAACACCCATACCGACGCCATCACCTATCTTCAGCTTGCCAATGAGCTGATCCGGCAGGTAAATCCCAAGGCCGTGACCATTGCCGAGGATATGTCCGGTATGCCCGGTATGTGCCTGCCCATCCAGGACGGCGGCATCGGCTTTGACTATCGGCTGGGCATGGGCCTGCCTGATATGTGGGTCCGCACTGTCAAGGAATGTAGGGACGAGGACTGGCCCATCGGAAAGATGTGGGGCGATATGTGCCTGCGCCGCCCCGGCGAGAACACCATTGCCTATGTGGAAAGTCACGACCAGGCTCTGGTAGGCGACAAGACCATGATCTTCCGTCTGGCAGACGCTGCCATGTACACCGACATGGAGAAGCGTACCCACAACCCCGTCATCGACCGTGCCATCGCACTGCACAAGATGATCCGTCTGGTGACTCTGGCTGGCGGCGGTGAAGGCTATCTCAACTTCATGGGCAATGAATTCGGACATCCCGAGTGGATCGACTTCCCCCGGGAGGGCAACGGCTGGAGCTTCCACTACTGCCGCCGCCAGTGGAGTCTGGTAGAAAACGGTCTCCTAAAGTACCAGTGGCTGGGGGATTTCGACCGGGATATGGTGGAGCTCACCAAGTCCCATAATCTGTTCCAGCAGAAGATGGCAGACCTGGCGCTTCTCCGGGAGGATCAGAAGATTCTGGTATTCTACCGCCACGGCCTTCTGTTTGCCTTCAACTTCCATCCCAGCAACTCTGTCACCAACGTTCTGGTGCCTCTGCCCCGGGAACGGGATTACAAGCTGCTTCTTTCCACCGACGATGAAAAGTACGGCGGTCAGGGTCTTGTAGAGCACATGATCTATCCCGCCAAGCAGTTTGACGGCAGAGACTTCATTGAACTGTATCTCCCCGCCCGCACCGCTTTGATTCTGGAAGAGCAGAATCCGTAACAGAAAACTTATTGAATGAGGCCCCCGATTGGAAAATCGGGGGCCTCATCGTGTCGAAAAGGTTTTTCTGCCGTGCGCCATCGCAAACCGGGAAACAAGGTTTCACTGTTAGTAAAGGATTGATAAGCAAAAAATGCGCCCAGATGGCATCACCTGAGCGCAATATCGTATTTTCAGTTTTTCTTGTTTGTCATATTCAAGCTTCGCCCCATGTTAGCAGGTCCCATTCTCCGTTTTCTGTTCGAGCCAGATGCCAGCTCCAGCTATATCGGGCGAAGTTATTTAGCACTACGTTCCCATAAGGTCTTGTGCGAAAAACGGTCTGAAAGACAATACTCTGCGTGTATATTTTGCCATTTCTCGCTTTTGCTAAGGAATTGCAATATTCCAATTCTTCAGCACACTTCTCATCGCCTGCATATTGGATAGAGTATAATTTACCTAAGTCCGATTCCTCAAAATGATTCTTTATGATGGC
>JAHHRT010000028.1 GCA_020025615.1 Oscillospiraceae bacterium
AAGTTCTGAAAAGTCGCCTCAGCGGGGAGAAAAGGCTTTTTCGACACGCTGAGAAAGTGCTGGGAGGCCCCAGCACTTTCTATGAAACATTCGCTTTTGATTACGCCTGATTTCTTAAAAGCCAAAACCACATCATATGCTGTGGGATTTTCTGTGGAATTGCGCAGGTTCTAATTCACCGGAGTTCCATATCCGTATCCATCATCAGAAATGGAAGGTATCTTTAAGCCCCAGCCACTTGGTATCCTTTTCGCTGAAATTCAGTGGAGTGCCATCCTCCAGAGTATAGCCGGAGGGGTCAGCAGAACCCTTGTATTTGCCGATGACCTGGGGCCACCGGATACCAATCTCAGGGTCATTCCAGGCCATGCCGCCCTCGTCATTGGGGTGCCAGAAGTCGTCGCACTTATAGCAGAACTCCGCTTCATCGGAAAGCACCAGGAAGCCATGGGCAAAGCCCTTGGGAATCAGGAACTGCTTCTTGTTTTCTTCCGTCAGCTCCACGCCGTACCACTTGCCATAGGTAGCGCTTCCGCTTCTCAGGTCCACGGCAACATCGAAGACACTTCCCCGGATAGCTCGAACCAGCTTGGTCTGGGGGTACTGCTTCTGGAAGTGCAGGCCCCGGAGCACGCCCTTGGTGCTCATAGACTGATTATCCTGAACGAAGTTAATATGGATTCCAGCTTCTTCCATGTCCCGCTGGCTGTAGGTCTCCATAAAGTAGCCGCGCTTATCCCCATGGACGGCGGGCTGGATGACACACAGGCCTTCAATGCCCCCCACGTTTTTTTCAACAGTGATCTGTCCCATATTTCTAAAACCTTCTTTTTATTTACTCAGAAATTTCCTTCAAATAGCGGCTCACCGCATCCTGCCAGGTGGGCAGGGGCTGGAAGCCTGCCTCCACCAGCTTGCTCTTGTCGAGACGGCTGTTGAAGGGCCGTGCAGCCTTAGAAAGGCCGTATTCCTCGGTGGTCACAGGAACCACCTGGGTGGTATAGCCGGCCTGCTTGAAAATCTCGCAGGTGAAGTCGTACCAGGAGATATAGCCGCCCTCGTTGGTGGCATGGTAGTAGCCGTACTTTTCCGTCTCGGTCATATCCACCAGCAGCCGGGCCAGGTCCAGGGTATAGGTGGGGGTGCCAATCTGGTCACAGACCACCCGGACAGTATCGTGGGTCTTGCCCACATTCAGCATGGTCTTAATAAAGTTCTTTCCGTTCAGGCCAAACACCCAGGCAATACGGACAATAAAGAACTTTTCCAGCGTATTGGACACAGCCAGTTCGCCTTCCAGCTTGGTCTGGCCGTAGACGTTCAGAGGCTGATAGTCCTTGCAGTCCGGCTGCCAAGGCTCGGTGCCCTGACCGTCAAACACATAGTCTGTGCTGATATAGACCATCTTGCAGCCCAGCTTCTTGCAGACGTTGGCAATATTCTGAGTGCCCCCGGCGTTGATGGCGCGGACCTTGGGAGCCTTGTCGTCATCCTCTGCCATATCCACAGCCGTCCAGGCAGCGCAGTGAATCACCACATCGGAGTTCACCTGGGTGATGATTTTTTCTACTGCCTCTGCATCGGTGATATCCATAGCCACATAGGGCATGGTGCAGACAGCAGAGCCGTCCTGCACACCTGCGTACTGGGGCTGGATATCAGAGCCTACACCCTCATAACCCCGGCCTGCCAGTTCATTCATTACGTCGTGGCCCAGCTGACCACCCACACCAGTTACAAAATATTTCATGTCAAGGCTCCTTAGCGATTGCCGTACATCTTCTCGTAGTAGTTCTGATACTCACCGGAGATGATGGTCTCCCACCACTGGCGGTTATCCAGATACCACTGGATGGTCTTCTGGATGCCGTCGGCAAACTTCGTCTCCGGCAGCCAGCCCAGCTCGTTGTGAATCTTGGTGGGGTCGATGGCATAGCGCATATCATGGCCCTTCCGGTCGCCCACATGGGTAATCAGGCTCTCGGGCTTGCCCAGGGCCTTGCAGATAATCTTCACAATGTCAATGTTCTTCATCTCATTGTGACCGCCTACATTGTAGACCTCGCCCACACGGCCCTTGTGAATAATCAGGTCGATGGCCCGGCAGTGGTCCTCTACGTACAGCCAGTCCCGGACGTTCAGTCCCTCGCCATAGACAGGCAGAGGCTTGTCATTGAGGGCATTGGCAATCATCAGGGGAATCAGCTTCTCAGGGAAGTGATAGGGGCCGTAGTTATTGGAGCAGCGGGAAATGGATACGGGCAGGCCATAGGTGCGGTGGTAGGCCAGCACCAGCAAATCCGCAGCCGCCTTGGAGGAAGAGTAGGGGGAGCTGGTGTGGATGGGGGTCTCCTCTGTGAAGAACAGGTCGGGACGGTCCAGGGGCAGGTCGCCGTAGACCTCGTCGGTAGAGACCTGGTGATAACGCTGGATTCCGTACTTCCGGCAGGCATCCATCAGGGTTGCAGTGCCCATGATATTGGTTTGCAGGAAGATGCCGGGGTCCTCAATGGAGCGGTCCACATGGCTCTCGGCAGCGAAGTTCACCACGATATCGGGGTGCTCCTCCTCGAAGAGCTGATAGACAGCCTCCCGGTCGCAGATATCCGCCTTCACAAAGCGGAAGTTGGGGTTGTCCATCACAGGTGCCAGCGTGCTCAGGTTGCCTGCATAGGTGAGCTTGTCGAGACACACAATTCGGTCATCAGGATAGGTGTCCAGCATATGGAAAATAAAGTTAGAACCGATAAATCCGGCACCGCCGGTCACAATAATCGTCATTGAATGTACTCCCCTTCTCTTATCTGTCGATGTACTTTCCGTCCAGCACATCCTTTAAGTACTGGCCGTACTGGTTCTTCTTGAGAACCTCATAGACCTTCATAACCTCTTCCTTGGGAATCCAGCCGTTCAGGTAGGCAATCTCCTCCAGGCAGGCAATCTTCCGGTGCTGGTGCTGCTCAACGGTTTTTACAAAGTTGGTAGCCTCCACCAGAGATTCGTGGGTGCCGGTATCCAGCCAGGTAAAGCCCTGACCCAGCAGCTCCACATTCAGGTCGCCCTGCTCCAGATAGATTCGGTTGAGGTCGGTGATTTCCAATTCTCCGCGAGCGGAGGGCTTCAGGCCCTTGGCGTACTCCACCACCCGGTTATCATAGAAGTAAAGGCCGGTAACGCAGTAATTGCTCTTGGGCTTTGCAGGCTTCTCTTCGATAGAGACCGCGTGACCGTTTTTGTCAAACTCCACAATGCCGAACCGCTCGGGATCGTCCACATAGTATCCGAAGACTGTCGCACCCTTGCCGGATTCTGCATTTTCCACAGCGGTCTTCAGCCGCTTCTGGAGACCGTGGCCTGCAAAGATATTGTCACCCAGCACCATGGCTGCACAGTCGTCTCCGATGAAGTCAGCGCCGATGATAAAGGCCTGGGCCAGGCCGTCCGGGCTGGGCTGCACCGCATAGCTCAGATGTACGCCGAACTGGTGTCCATCTCCCAGAAGCTCCTGGAACCGCGGGGTATCCTGGGGGGTGGAAATAATCAAAATATCCCGAATTCCCGCCTGCATCAGCACAGACATGGGGTAGTAAATCATGGGCTTATCATAGATTGGAAGAAGCTGCTTAGAGGTAACCTTCGTCAGAGGGTAAAGTCTGGTGCCGGAGCCGCCGGCCAAAATGATACCTTTCATGTTTTTCTTTCCTTTCGTGATGGTTTTATGATTTCTCGTTTTCGGTCTTTGGGATTTATCCTATTTAATATGCTTCATCCAGATGCGGCAGGCCCAATCGTAGGCAAAATAAGGAATGTGCTTTTTAACGAAGTTCTTGAGCTTCTGCTTGGGGCTCAAGTGCTCCCCGGACTTCATAAGCGCAAAGTCCAAGGGCGTTTCCTTCTTGGCACTCTTCCACATCTGGGTTTCGTCGTCATACTTCCACACCGGGAACCCGCAGAAATCATCCGCCAGCCAGAAGCTGTCCAGCAATTCTTTGGGGAGATACCGGAATTTCAGCAGGCACACCCAAATGGCCTCTGCCAGGGAGAAGTCCAGGGTCAGGGCTGCGCCCAGCTGGCCTTTCCAGTGTCCAATCCACTGGACGAATCGGGTAAACTGTGCCTGGGCCACCGGGATATACTGGGAGAAGTTGGCATCCTCATTGAAGAGGGGCTGAACCTCCCCATTTACCAGGGTCATCTTCCGCAGCTGCCCATAGGGCACCTGCATCACCGCCTCTAAAAACAGCAGGTTATCATAGAGGGGATGGAGATCGGCTCTGGGATTGGCAATACCCTTTGCGGGGCAGCCCAGCCTGGTGGGTGGTGCGCCGTCATTGAGGAACATATAAAGGCCCCCAACCTTCTCCCCCAGGACCTTAGACAGTGCCCACTGGATGGTGCCGTTGTAGCCAACGTCCACCACGGTGAGCGCTCGGTTGTCCTGCCGAAGGCTCTCCACATAGGTCTCATAGGCCTGTTTCTGGGCAAGACTGGTCTCATAAATCTGGGGCAGGTAGGGTTTCAGCAGCCGGAACGCCTCCCGCTGCTGGGCGGGCAGTTCAATGGGCGTGTCAGAGGGGGCATCCTCCGGCAGCTCAAAATTCATTCTGCTCTTCACAAAATGCCCCAGAGTACCGTGATATTCCGGACGCTGCATGGCATCCAGCACATCCTTCTCCGAGGTGACTGTAGCCGCCACCGTAGCTGCCCGGGAAGCATAGAACAGGCATCCCGGCTGGGGTTCCACCCCCAGGGCTTCACAGTAAGCTTCATAAAGAGGCTTTAGCAGATAGCCCTCTCGGGTGGTAAAAAGGAGCTGAGAATCGTCCCGCTGCTCCATCAGGAAATCCATGAAGCTGGCAAAGGACGCACCGCCCCACACGGCGGTAATTTCCTCGCCGGAATCCCGGTCCCGGAAGGGGGAATTGAAACAGGCTTTATTGACAAGCCAGCCCAGCACCAGACTGCGGCCCGGATTCCCCTCTTCTTCGTAGCTGGAGAGATAATCATAAAGAGGCGACTCAGAGAACATCCCATAACCGCTCTGAATCCGCACCGCTTCCCTACCCAGCTGCTTCAGGCTCCGATAGTCGCCGCAGTCGTTGTCCCCTACGTGGATAACCTTCGTATTCTGAGGGATGGCGGCAAACAGCTTTTTCCACAGCTCACCAGTGGTTTTGCTGGCATTGTACTCACTGGAAACCCAGATTTCCAAATCCTCAGGATAGCCGCAGCGGACCAGCAGCTGCCGGATCTGATCGCTGCTCAGATACATATCGCTGCACAGGATGATTTTCTTTCCCCCATCCCGCAGCCGAAGCAGCAGGTCCCGCATAGCGGTTCTGGGGGCGGCAAGCTCCAGCTCCGCCGCCAGCTCCATGGTCATGAGCCGATCGCACTGCTCCTTAGAATAGGAGAAGCGGGTTTGCAGCATCTCATAAATCTGAGAGAAGTTCGTCCCGTCTCCGTAGGCCTCATAAGCAGCCTTCTCTGCCTCCTGCCGCTCCTTTCCAAAGGGTCGGTCCAGCAGTGCCTGCTGCTTGGCCTGGGCCTCCACCACCGCAAACACATCTACAGGATGGAGGACGCACCGGGTAATCAGAGTATCAAACACATCAAAGGTGATGATGTCATATTGCAGAAGCTTTGCTTCCATCTCTGCCGCAGTCATTGCAGCCATCGCATTTGTCCCCATTTGCTTCTTATACCTTTCAAAAATCTGCCTTTTTCCAGGCAGAATAGATTTTCGTCCGTCTGGAACCGCCCCATCGGGTTCAGGGCGCAGCAACGCATTTTCTTTTATATTTTATCACAACGCCTTGAATAAATCAATGCAGAAAACATTCAAGATGGCTGCTGTTTCCTGGGATTTTCCGAATATAATCTTGAAAATTTTGGCCAAAGCAAAAGCGTGCTCCGCCTGCCGGGAACCGTTCCCGGAGCGAAGCACGCTCTGTATGTGAAAGATTGGAAAAATCTGTTCTTATGGATTCTTCTGCATTGCCAACAGGCGCTTTTTCCCGAAAAAGAACACCGGAGTGGATACCAAAATTGCCAGGACATCCGAGATGGGCTCTGCATAGAAAATAGAGAACGCATCGAAATACACAGGGATCAGGAAGATGGCCGTGAAGAACACAGCTTTCCGCCAGATGGAAAGGGGCAGCGAATACCGCACCTTGCCCATACCTGTGAATCCATCCACAATGGCATACTGGGCACCCAGAGGAATTGCCGCCAGGGTGCAGATTCGGATAGCCTGGCAGGCCTGGGCGTTGAGGGCTGCATCCTTGGTAAACAGGGATACAAAGAGAGGTCCTGCCACCCAGGAAAGCACAAACAGCAGTGCCGCATAAGCCATACAATAGCCTACAATATACTTCTGCGCTTTCACCACCCGCTGGGGATTGTGTGCGCCGTAGTTATAGCTGAGAATACACTGAGTGCCGCCGCTGATGCCGCCAAGAGGCATGGTGAGCACCAGCATAAAGCTCTGGACAATGGTGTTGACGGTAATCAGGGTGTCTCCTGCGGCTCCGCCATACTTTTGCAGCAGTGCATTCATGCCGATAATCATCACATTATCAAAGGCGATGATGAGGAAGGGAGTCAGGCCAAGCTGGAGAATCCGCAGCATGAGCCGGATGCTGTACCGACCAATGGTGATGGTAATATCCGCCTTGAAGATCAGAAACAGCAGCACAAAGGTAGCGCTGGCAGCCTGGCTGATAACCGTAGCAATGGCTGCGCCCCGAACACCCATATGGAACACATAGATAAAGATGGGGTCCAGGATGATATTCAGCACCGCGCCCAGAATGACCGAGGACATACCCACTTTTGCGTAGCCCTGGGCATAGATAAACTGGCCCATGCCCACAGACATTAGGGCAAAGATCGTACCGCTGACATAAACGGTGAAATAGGCCTCCGCATAGGGGTAGGTCACATCACTGGCGCCAAATAGACGGAGCATGGGTTCCCGAAGGCACAGGGCCAGGATGGTCACCAAAATGGAGATTCCGCCCAGGAGGGCAAAGCAGTTTGCCAGAATTCGGGAAGCCTTCTGCCGGTTGCCCGAACCCATGGCAATGCCCATCAGAGGCGAGCCGCCCACGCCAACCAGAAAGGCAAAGGCACCGATCATGGTCACAATGGGGCCGCAGACACCTACACCTGCCAGTGACACGTCTCCGATGCCGGGAATATTGCCCACGAACATTCGGTCCACAATGCTATAGAGCACGCTGACAAACTGAGCCAGCATACTGGGAATTGCAATTCTAAAAACCAACCGGGAGATCTTGTCCCGGCCTAAGTCATTTTCCATTTTCAAGGGTATGAAACCTCCGCATTAAAATATACCACACCACAGTATATCTCGATTTTCCAAAAAATCAAGAGTTACTACAGGCATTTTCTGTTCTATCAGGTGTAAGCAGAAGAAAAACGTGCGCCGAGGGAACTCGGCGCACGCGAGGATTTTATTTTGCCTTAGGCACATTGCCTCTGAGACTGTTCATCACAGAGGGGCAGTCGAACATTCCGGTGAACATACCGGGATACCAAGCCATGTTGCTGCCGTTGACCATCAGCCGCTTCTGGCGGACATAGGAGTTGGTCACGTCGGTATAGGGCTTATCGGACTTGCTCACGAAATAGCGGAAGCCCTTGTCGTAGAGTGCCTTATACTTGGTGCCGGTGTAGTCACCGATGTCGGCCTCCTGGGCAAAGATCATAACGTTGGTGCCGCCCATAACTGGAACAATCTGATTATCCCACTTGGTGAGGTCTTCGGTAATCTGGTTGGCATTGTCCTTGCCATAGCTGCGGTTGGCGTAAGTAAAGCTTGCCAGGGTGTAGCCCTTGGCCTGCAGCGCTGCCACAATTTCCTTAGCACCGGCAACCTGATCATCGTAGTATGCCTGACCTCTCTTCGGGTCGGAGATAACCTCGGTATTGATACGGTAGCCAAAGATGCCTTCGGAGCCGGTAACAGCCAGGGTTGCACGGGCGCCCCGATAGCTGAAATCAGGATGAGCCTTGATAAAGTTCTCCAGGATAGGAACCAGATCGTAATCACCGACTACCGTCTGACCGTCCTTATCCACCATCTCTGCCTTGATGTCTCCGGCGGCGTCCACCAGCAGGCGGCTGGCAAAGCCGGCGCCCTTGGCATCGGGGATGTTATCCTTATCGCCGTCGATCATGTAGTTGAAGTAGTTCACCAAAGTCTCGGTGATCATCACAGGCTTCTTCTCAGGAGGAAGCAGGATGGGCTTAATCTGGAAGGACTCATTGCCGCTGAGATCCACGCTGACTTCCACAAAGCTGTCAAAGTCCACCAGAACATAATTGTTGCTGTAAAGGCTGTCCAGAATCTTCTGGAACTCATCGATGGTGACAAAGTTCTGGTTGTACTTGCCGCCATACTCCTTGTCTACAAAAGCACGGGAAGGATCGGCAATCAGAAGATGGAAGGACAGGTTGGGAATACCGGTAATATCCTTGACCTCCACCAGCTGCTTCTGTGCCTGTGCATAGGCACCCTTCAAGGTCACCATGTCCTGAGAGGGCTCTCCGGTATAGCTGTCCAGGGCTTCAATGGCCTTATCGTAGTCGTAGCCCTTGGCATAATTCTCTGCCTCAGCAAGCAGGTTCTGATACTCAGCCTGCTGGCGGTCTGCCTCTTCGGAAGCCTGAATAGACTCCTGACGGTCCTTTTCGTTGTTCACCAGCTTGCCGCGGATGGCCGTGCTGATAGAGCCAACAATAGCGGACAGCACCAGAACACAGGCCACAAAGAGAATCAGCGGCGGCAGATAGACCTCCTTAAAGATCCGCTGCTTGGAGCGTCTTCTCTTTCCCTCCGCCTCCGGGGTCATGCCCGACATCTCAGCAATCATCGGCCCAAAGTAAAGGCTGACAAACTTCTGGAAGAAAGGCGGCATGGTGGGCTTCTTTGCTTCCCGCTTGGGTTTTTCGGATTTCTTCCCCTTCAGGAAGCCCTTCTTCTTGGGCTGTTCTTCCTCGTAGTCCTCCTGGTCGTAAGCGCCCTGATCATAACCACCCTGGTCGTAAGCGGCCTCGTCGTACTGGCCTTCCTCATAAGGCGGCTCCCCATAGGGGTTCCGGGGCTCATCGTAATCATCCTCAGGAGCCTGCTCCTCATAGTCGGGCTGCTCCTCAGCATCCCGGCGAGGTCTTCTCAGAATATCGGCGTCGTCATAAGGATCCCCATCATAGCCGGGGTCCTCATCATACAGAGGCTCCTCTTCCCTATAATCGTCTTCGGAATGGCTGCCGGGCTCGTACGGGGTTTCCGTATCCATGTCATAGTCCATGAATTCATCCCCGGAAGGGATGTCGGCGTCCGGCATATCATCTCCGCCCAGTTCATCATCTAGTCCAAACTGGCTCAGATCCAGGTCGTCATCCTGCGGCGCATCCAAATCTATATTCTGAAGCTCATCCAGATCCAAATCGCCGTCCTGGTCGGAATCCAGGAACTCCTTCGGATCGAAGCCAAGTTCTTTTTCAAAATCAAAATCGATATCAAAATCGTTCTTGTCCATTGTGTTCCCCCCACATTCATGGTGTACTCACGAGTATTTTATCATCCCAACCCGTAAAATGCAAGCCGAATTAGGGAAAAAACCAAAAATGTTCATCACGCCCAGGCCCCCTCCCGGCTTTCCGATTCCATTGTTATGTAAATCTCTTTTTCTCCCTGCAAAAAGCCAAAAGTCGAAGCACTCCCCCATTTTCTGTGCATAAAAAGGAGCTCCCCGGAGCACAGCTTACCCATTGCCGCTCCGGGGAACCTTTTTTTAGATGTAGGAAACCGTGATTTCACCAAAGCTTACACTGCCATCCACATAGACTGTGACCGCAGCATCGGGGCTGGGCTCCCCTTTCAAAGAGAAATCTGCGAAGCTGGTGTCCACCCGGGGAACCACCCGGCAGGTTCTGGGAATCTGCACGTTCAGCTCTCCAAAGCTGCAATCCAAATCCAGATGGCAGCCGTCTGCAATTTCTCCGCAGCCCCGCAGATCCAGGTTCTGCTCACCAAAGCTCACCGATGCACTGCCCTGGCTGAGTCTGGGCAAGCTGACAAGATGGTTCCGCTCGCAAAAGGAAGCATTGCTGGAAAAGCCCTCGTCGCTGGTTACGTAGCTGCACCGGCTCTTGCTGCTCCCGCCCCGGTGAATCCGAACGGGCTCCTTACGGGGTCTGCAAAACGCCTTCACTACCAGCAGCACGCCCAGGGTCACAAGCAGCACAGGCTTTACCATAGCATCATCGAGCATCCCATAGGGTCTCAGCAGGAAATAGCCGCCCGCCAGTCCGCAGCACAGGCGGAACAGGTCAAACTTGGGATAAATGCCAAACAAACCGAAGGTCAGAAGTCCCGTGGTCCAGAGGGTATCCCAAAGGCCCATTCTCTCCCATCCTTTATAATTGCACAGCAGCTGGATACCGCCGGCCAGAAGCAGCCAGACCGCTGCCTCCAGGGTTGCCTTGCGTCCGTAGGAAAGATTGATTTTCAGAACTGCATTGTCGTCTTCCTTTGCTTCCTCTTCCTTTGCTTCCTCTTTCTCAGCTTCCGTTTCCTGGGGCTGGGCCGGAACGGCCCCCAGCAGCTGGTCGGTGGTGATGCCGAAAATCTCCGCAAGCTTGGGGATGGTGCCAATGTCCGGGCAGGACTGGTCATTTTCCCATTTGCTCACCGCCTGGGCCGTAACCCCCAGCAGCTCAGCCAGCCGATCCTGGGTGAGTCCCATGCGCTTTCGGTTCGATGAAATCCGTTTTCCCAGTGTTTCTTCCATAAGAATTTCCTCCTCGTCTTGTGTGGCCCTATCATGCCATAGAATTTCGAAAAAAGCTATCAATTGTTTGTTAATTCCGAGAATTTCTTTCTCAACGGCAGGTTGAATTCCCCCTCAACCAGCAGTTGTCCCCGGAAAAATGGCCTTTTTTCTTGCATTACCGCCACCAATATGCTATGATTTACCCGAACAAACACACTTTCCGTACAGAAGGACAGAGCGCCGCAGCACTGCGTATGCAGCAGCGCATTTTTGACCGCTGCTTGCCGCTGACGCCGCCAATTGCGGAAATGAATCATAGGAGTATGTTATGGAAAAGATTACAAGTTTTACCATTGACCACATCAAATTACAGCCGGGCCTCTACGTCTCCCGCAAGGACCCTGTAGGCGGTGAAATCGTCACCACCTTCGATCTGCGGCTCACCAGCCCCAACGAGGAGCCGGTGATGAACACCGCCGAGGTTCACGCCATGGAGCACATCGCCGCCACCTTCCTGCGGAACGAGCCCGCCTGGAAGGACAAAGTGCTCTACTTTGGCCCCATGGGCTGCCGCACCGGCTTCTATCTCCTTCTGAAGGGTGATCTCAGCTCCCGGGATGCGCTGCCCCTTGTGAAGGACTGCTTCCGCTACATTGCAAACTACCAGGGTGAGATTCCCGGTGCCAGCGCCAAGGACTGCGGAAACTACCTGGATATGAACCTGCCCATGGCAAACTACTGGGGCAGAAAATACGCAGAGCTTCTGGAGCACGCCGACGACTCTCGGCTTGTCTACCCGGAATAAGGAGGAAATACTATGAATTCTGAAATTAAGCTTGGCATCATCGGTGCCATGGAGCAGGAAGTGGAAACCCTTCTCAGCGTCATGGAGGATAAGGCTTCCGCCAATCACGCCGGCAGCACCTTTTACGAAGGCACGCTGGAAGGACTGCCTGTTGTGGTGGTTCAGAGCGGTGTGGGCAAGGTCAACGCCGCCCTGTGCGCCCAGATTCTGGTGAACTGCTACCAGGTAACCCACCTGATGAACACCGGCATTGCCGGTTCCCTCTGTGCCGATCTGGACATTGGCGACCTGGTTGTGAGCCAGGATGCCATGTACCACGATATGGACGTTCGGGTCTTCGGCTATCCCCAGGGCCAGGTGCCCGGCATGGACGTGGTGGCCTTCCCCGCCGATGAAGCCCTCATGGGCTACGCCTTCGCCGCCGCAGAGCAGGAACATCCCGGTCACGTAAAGATCGGTCGGATTGCCAGCGGTGACCAGTTTATCAGCACCGCCGCTCAGAAGCAGGCCATTATTGACCTCACCAAGGCCCTGTGTGCTGAGATGGAAGGTGCCGCCATTGCCCAGACCGCCTATCGGAACCAGGTTCCCTTTGTCATCATCCGGGCCATCTCCGACAAGGCAGATGACAGCGCACACATGGACTACCCCACCTTTGAGACCCAGGCAGCCCACCACTGCGCCCAGGTCACCCGCAAGATGGCAGCTTTCCTCCGGGCTTCCTTAGAGGACTAAACAAATCTCCAGGGAGGAACCTGGGGCCCTATGTTCAAAGAGGCTGTCCAAACGTCCTCTGTTTTAAAAAGCGAAAAATTCCAGCAGTAAGCAAGGATTGTCTTTCCGCTACTGCTGGATTTTTTTCAGATTCAGCCTGGATACCGTTCCTTTCCGTCTGCCGCTTCCTTCTTCCGAGGCGCAGATATTTCACAGCTTTGATCTGTGGTTCAGCAGGCTCCATTTTGCACTGGGGATTGATTTTCCCGGTGTCTGTGGTATGATGGGGCTACAAAAAGAAAAGGAGAGCCCCCTATGAAATTTGCAGTTGATACCCGGTTCCTGCTGGACAGCCTGGAGGAACTGATAAACACCCCCAGCCCTGTGGGCTACTATGTAGAGCTGAATCCCCTTCTGGAGCGTTACGCCGCAAAATTCGGTCTTCCCGTTACCTATGACAACCGTTCCACCGCTTACATCACCCTGGATGGACAGGACAATTCCAAGACGGTTCTGGTGGGTGCTCATGGAGACACCCTGGGCCTGATCGTTCGGAGAATCGACAAGGACGGAGCCATCCGGGTTCGGAACCTGGGCGGCATCAACTACTGCAATCTGGAGGGCGAATCCGTCACCATCCACACCAGAAGCGGAAAAACCTACACCGGTCTCATCTGCTGCCAGTCCCACTCCGTCCATGTGTTTGAGGATGCCCGGACCCTGGAGCGGAACGAAAACACCATGATGATTCTGTTGGACGCGCCTGTCCACAGCGAAGAGGAGGTACGGGCACTGGGCATCCGCCACGGCGACTTCATTTCCATCGATCCCCGGTTCCAGGTGACGGAAAACGGCTATGTGAAGTCCCGCTTCCTGGACGACAAGGCCGCCATTGCCTGCTGCTTCACCATGGTAAAATATTTGCAGGAGCATGATTTGAAGCCCAAGTACCGCACCGTTCTGGCTGTCCCTTACAGCGAGGAAATCGGCCTGGGCGGAACCTATGTACCCCCCGAGGTGTCGGAGTATGCCGCCTTGGACATTGGCCTGATTGGCCCGGATTACGACGGCAATGAGTATTCTGTCAGCATCTGCGCCAAGGATAACGCCGCACCCTACGACTACGAGCTGACCAACCGCATGATTGCCTATGCGGAAAAGGCAGAGTGTGACTATGCGGTGGATATCTTCTTCCACTATGGCACCGACGCCAACGCAGCCATGCGAGGCGGCAACAATCTTCGCACCACTGCCTTTGGTATGGCAGTCTATTGCAGCCACGGCATGGAGCGCACCCACGTGAAGGGTCTGGAAGCTACTACCAACCTGCTGCTGGCCTACGTTCTGGATATTTAATTAAATTGAAAATGTCCCCCGATCACTTCATTTTGAAGTCATCGGGGGACATTTGCGTTATTTCATACCGTTGCCCCGAAGCTCGATGATCTGGTCACGAAGCACAGCGGCGTACTCGTATTCCATCATCTTGGCAGCTTCCTTCATCTGCTTTTCCAGGCGGGCAATTTCCTTTTCCTTTTCGGCCTTGGTCATTTTCACGCCGGACCGTCCCTTGCGCTCGGCAGTGGGAGAGGAAATTTCAATGAGGTCCCGGACGGACTTCTTGATGGTCTTGGGGGTCACGCCATGGGCCTTGTTATAGGCATCCTGCAGCTCCCGCCGTCTGGCGGTCTCATCCATGGCAACCCGCATAGAGGGCGTCACCTTATCCGCATAGAGAATGACCTTGCCGTCGGCATTTCGGGCCGCACGGCCGATGGTCTGGATCAGACTGGTTTCACTGCGGAGGAAGCCCTCCTTGTCCGCATCCAAAATGGCAACCAGGCTGACTTCGGGAAGGTCCAGGCCCTCACGCAGCAGGTTGATACCCACCAGCACATCGAACTTGGCAAGGCGAAGATCCCGAATGATTTCCATTCGCTCCATGGAGCCGATGTCTGAGTGCATATACCGAACCTTGATTCCCGCCTTTTGGAGATAGATGGTCAGGTCCTCTGCCATTTTCTTGGTAAGGGTGGTGACCAGTACCCGTTCCTCCCGGGCGGCCCGGGCGTTGATCTCCCCAATCAGGTCATCAATCTGGCCTTCAATGGGCCGGACCTCCACCTCCGGGTCCAGAAGCCCGGTAGGCCGGATGATCTGCTCCACAATCTGGCCCGCCCGGGTCCGTTCGTACTCCGCCGGGGTGGCAGAGACATAGATTACCTGGTGAATCTTGTCGTCAAACTCCTTGAAGGTCAGGGGGCGGTTATCATAGGCCGAGGGCAGACGGAAGCCGTAGTTGACCAGAGAGTCCTTCCGGCTCTTGTCCCCTGCGTACATAGCCCGGCACTGGGGCAGGGTGACGTGGCTTTCGTCGATGAACAGCACATAGTCCTCCGGGAAGTAGTCCAGGAGGGTGGTGGGCGGCGTGCCAGGGGCACGGCCCTGAATCACCCGGGAATAGTTCTCAATGCCGCTGCAAAATCCGATTTCCGTCAGCATTTCAATATCATATGCGGTACGCTGGGCGATTCTCTGGGCTTCCAGCAGCTTATTCTGGGACTTGAACAGCTCCACCTGCTGGTCACATTCGATTTGGATTTCCCGCATGGCCCGCTGCAATTTTTCCTTGGAGGCCACATAGTGGCTGGCAGGGAAAATCGCCACATGGTCCACATACCGCTCCACCATGCCGCTGGTGGCGTTGATTTCGCTGATTCGGTCCACCTCGTCCCCGAAGAACTCCACCCGGAAGGCACGGCCCGAGCTGTAGGCCGGGTAGACCTCCAGGGTATCCCCCCGGACCCGGAACTTATTTCGGGAAAAGTCAATGTCGTTGCGCTCATAGCGAATCTCTGCCAGCTTTTTCAGTACCTCATCCATGGGGTACTCGTTGCCCACCCGGAGAGAAATCACCATGCTCTTATAATCGATAGGGTCGCCCAGACCGTAGAGACAGGACACCGAAGCCACCACGATCACATCCCGGCGCTCTCCCAGAGCGGCGGTGGCGCTGTGGCGCAGGCGGTCGATTTCCTCGTTTACCGAGGAATCCTTTTCAATATAGGTATCCGTATGGGCGATGTAGGCTTCGGGCTGGTAGTAGTCGTAGTAAGAGACAAAGTACTCCACCGCATTATTGGGAAAGAACTCCCGGAACTCGCTGCAAAGCTGGGCCGCCAGGGTCTTATTGTGGGCCAGCACCAGAGTAGGCCGATTGAGCTTCTCAATCACCGAAGCCATGGTAAAGGTCTTGCCGGAGCCGGTGACACCCTGGAGAATCTGCTCCCGCAGTCCCCAGTTTACACCGTTTACCAGCTTTTCGATGGCCTCCGGCTGGTCGCCGGAGGGTTTATATTCTGATACGAGCTGAAAGTGGTCCATAGTCCGCTCCTTTCCTAATCATCCAGCCGCAGGCCGGACTGCACCA
>JAHHRT010000029.1 GCA_020025615.1 Oscillospiraceae bacterium
TAGCACGGATGGCCTGGGCCTCATGCTCTGCCAGCACCAGCTCTTCCGGCCCGGGTGTAACTGCCGTCTGAGAGGCTCCCAATGTCACAGAATCATCGTCCGCAGAACAGACTCTTCGATGCCAGGCCGAGCGAAGATAATCTGTAGCTTTGTTGGCAGCAATTCTTGCAAGCCAGGGTTTATACTGCTGTGCAGGGCAGGAATCCATATGGGTAAAGGCCGTCAAAAAGGTATCCTGGGTCAGATCTTCTGCCAGCTGGTGATCCTGCACCAATTGGAAGCACACAGTGTAAACCAGGTTTTGGTACCGGCTTACAATTTGAGAGAATTCTTGATTTGTCACGCCGATACCTCACACCCCTTTCTGATGTCTTTATTATTATAACGAGACAGCGGGGCGATTGTCTTCAAAATCGGGAAAAAATTTTGAAAGATTTTTTCCGCTTGCAGTAGGTAGTGAATACAATGCAGCTACATCCGAATAATAAGGGCGGGGCAATAAACCCCGCCTTTGTTATGCAATTAGCTATTCTTAAATCTCTGTCAGCTTAAAGCCTCATATCTGCAATGATCTTCTTTTATGTTCATACTCTTCTCTGCTAATCACACCGAGTTGTTGAAGTTCTTTATATTCTTGCAGCATTCCTGAATCAGACATACTCGTTAAATCCGTATTATTTATGCTAGAATTGGAGGCATGTGATTGATCTATACTATATACATTGGAATTAAAAGAATTATTCAAACCAAGGAGCGAAACATATTCGTAGTCCTTTTGAGGCATCCATGCTCTTAGTATATCTAAAACTTCATCAATATTTTTTGTACGAATTTCTTCTGCAACAATTTCTCCATATGATTTGAAATAAATAAAAATACGACGATTATCTTTCTCCGTTATTTCTGTCTTTACTTCAGTACCAATTCTACTTCCCACAATAGCGCCCGCATCACCAGCGATCACTCCACCTAGAATTGCTTTTCCTATACTTGCTCCACCACCATGTACATGAGAAATGTATTGCTTGCTACCAATAACTTTGTAATAAGCAATATCCTTCTCAGGAATAACACGATACTCTCCCAACTTAAAATTAGCTTTTTCCCATTTTTTCAATAAATTTATATGCCTTTGAAAAGCTCTAATATCATCATTAGATATAACCGTATGCCTATCTTTATCGTAAAAGGAATCTATAAGTTTAAGATATCCTGCTCTCTCATTACTTTTTTGAAATTCAGTTACAAAATGTATCGGTTCTACCTTACAATCAGCATCCGATTGAATTCCTAAGGAGATAAACAAACAATTATTAGAAAATGCACAATATCCCAAAGTTATACATATACACTGTAAATCATCAATGTGAAGTTCAATCTCAGATAAAGGCTGAAGTGCTCTGCTTAAAACACGGGCTTCATAATTTTCATATTCTATTTTAGAGTGTATTCCCAAACTCTTTAAATCCTGCCTAATATATTTTTCTTCCTTTTTAAATTCTCTTTTGCTACGCCTATCCTTAATAAACCCAGAAACGGCTAAAGTAATCAACACTCCAAAAAATACAATATTAAATAATACAATTAAAACCTCAGTCATATCCGCATTATGTCCCATAAATGTAGTTTCCTTTCTTATATCTATTCAAGTGTGCAATTTCGATTTTCTCCCTCTGGCGCAGCTCCAACCTCTGCGACCTTCCCGGCAAAATAATCTTGTAGGGTGTATGCCGCAGACAGCACCCCTACCATGCGGCTATCCAACTTCCCCATGTTGTCATACAGTTTTAGCATCACTTCTTTTTGTACATCCATAATCATATCGTAGCACAGTTCATACTTGTTCATGGTTCATCCCTCCATACGATTGACTACAATAGCATATATACTCTAACACAATAAGTGCTACCTTTCAACACTTAAAGTATACTTTCATAACACCTATTGTAATTGGTTATACTTTACAATAAGTGTTGGAGGGAAACACAATGATTAAAGGACTACCAGAAAGATTACAACAGCTACGTACTAAATACGGATTCTCTCAAAAACAGGTTGCTCAGAAAATAGGTGTCTCTCCCTCTGTAGTCAGTGGCTATGAAACAGGAGAGAGAACCCCCAGTACAGAAGTCCTGCTTGCTCTGTCCTACCTATTCCAATGCAGCACAGATTATTTGCTCGGAAAACAATCCATCACTCCTAGCACCTCTATCAATGCAGATGGTTTGAATGATAGACAGATACAGGCTATTTGTACCCTGATTGAATCCATCAAAGATAGTTAAAAAAACAAAACAGCGTATTGCAAAAGCAATACGCTGTTTTGTGGCAGGGGCACAAGGACTTGAACCCTGGGCCTACGGTTTTGGAGACCGCCGCTCTACCAACTGAGCTATACCCCTATATAAATTATATCAAAAGCCGGAAGGCCGAATACTTGGTGGGCCTTCAGGGATTCGAACCCGGGACGATCCGGTTATGAGCCGGAGGCTCTAACCAACTGAGCTAAAGGCCCGTATAAATCGATGGGTGCTAAGCACCGCCACGAGAAGCATTATATCATCGCATAGCGGTTCTGTCAAGAAAATTCTTTTCTTTTTTTGAAAATTTTTCAATCCGGCTTTGGAAGGAAGCTGCCGCGGAAGATCCGCGGCAGCCATATAAACGATTAAAGACCTTACTCTTCCTCGGAATCAGAAGCTTCCTCGTCGAAATCGTCCTCTTCTACGGAAAACTCCAGGGTCTCGCCGCACTGGGGGCAGACCAGGCTTCCCTTTTCCAGGACAGACTCGTCAAAGGCAATGACATTGCCGCAGGCGCAGGTCACTTCATAGATGGTGGAGTCCTCGTCGCCGAAGTCGAAGCCCTCTTCAGGCTCGTCGTCCTCGTCCCAGTCATCCTCTTCATCATCCCACTCATCGTCGTCATCTTCGTCCTCATCCATGATGAAGTCCTCGATAGCGTCCAGATCCTCTTCGATCTCGTCCAGCTCATCGGAGATGGCAATGGTGGTATCCTCAATATCGGTGACCTTCCGGGTCATATCGCCCAGCAGATCTACAATGGCGGAGAGCATCTTGCCCTCATCGGACTCGGTGCTGATCTTCAGGCCCTCCATCAGGCCCTTCAGGTAGGCGGACTTTTCAGTAATCGTCATAATAATCCTCCTCTATGCCTTAACGGCAGGAAAAAACTTAAGCCTTGGAACGGCCCAGGTACTCGCCGGTACGGGTGTCAATCTGAACCATGTCGCCCTCGTTGATGAACAGGGGCACCTTGATCTCAGCACCGGTCTCCACGGTAGCGGGCTTGGTGACGTTGGTAGCGGTGTTGCCGGCAAAGCCAGGCTCGGTCTTGGTGACAACCAGGTCAGCAAAGTTGGGAGCCTCAACGCCGAAGACACTGCCCTTGTAGATCAGGATGGTGCAAGTGTCGTTCTCCTTGACGAACTTGAAGGAATCGTCCAGGACAGAAGCGTCGATGGGCATCAGCTCGTAGGTCTCGCCGTCCATGAAGTAGTACAGCTGGCCGTCGCTGTAGGAGTACTCCATCTTCTTACGCTCAATGTAAGCAGTGGGGTACTTTGCGCTGGGGTTGAAGCTGGTCTCGGTCATGCCGCCGGTGATGACGTTCTTCATCTTGACACGGACGAAGGCAGCACCCTTACCGGGCTTAACATGCTGGAACTCAACAACCTGCATGACCTTGCCGTCCATTTCAAAAGTAACGCCGTTTCTAAATTCGCTAGCAGAAATCATTTGATTTATCCTCCTATGTGTTCCCCCAGGGGGGACATTCTTTTTTGCACACTTTAGCGCATATATTTTAACCCAAAATCCTGAAAATTTCAAGGGGTATCCGGTATTTTTTTACTTTTTCTTCAATTATGATAGAAAAAGGTGTCTTTCCTCTGGAATCAGCCGGGCAAAATCATCAAATTTTTGGGGCAGCCTGTAATATTTTCGCAGCCGTCCTCCTCCAAAATCGTCACATCCTCGATGCGCACGCCGAATTTTCCGGGCAGGTAAATGCCGGGTTCCGCAGAGCACACCGCGTGCAGAGGCATGGGGGCGGGATTGCCCACCGTCGCGCCGGGATTCTCATGGATTTCAAGACCCAGGCTGTGACCGTAGCCATGACCGAAGTAGGGGCCATAGCCGGCATTCTCAATGACCTTCCGGGCGGCGCCGTCGATATCTGCACCGATGGTGCCGGCCTTTGTCACGGCGATGCCTGCCAGCTGGGCATCCAGAACAGTCTGATAGACCTTCTTCATCTCCTCGGTGGCATAGCCGATTGCTACGGTCCGGGTGGTGTCAGAGCAATAGCCCTGATACAGGACGCCAAAGTCCATGGTGAGGAAGTCGCCGGGCTGGAGTCTGCGCTCCCCTGCCACGCCGTGGGGCATACTGGTATTGGGGCCGGAAACCACAATGGGGTCAAAGGACAGGCCCTGTGCACCGTTCTTGTACATACAATAAATCAGCTCTGCCTGGACCTCCAGCTCAGTCATGCCGACGTGAATCCGGGGCAGGACCTCCTGAAAGGCCTTGTCGGCAATCTTCTGGGCCTTGCGCATCCGGTCCAGCTCCCACTCTTCCTTGGAAGCCCGGAAGGCGTTGAGCTTTGCACTGTAGGGAATCAGCTTGGCCCCCACGCCCAGCTCAAAATTGTGAAGCTCGGCGGCGGTGACATAGACCTCCTCATAGCCCAGTACGGAGATGCCGAAATCCAGGATGGCCCGGTTGATCCGCTTGAGATAGCTGTTCTCCCGGTCCACCTCCAGCACCTCAAAGCCCTGGATGTTATTCTGGGCAGACTCGATGTAGCGGCTGTCGGTAAAGTAGCGGCAGCCCTTCTTCGTCACAATGGCGATGCCCTCAGCAATATCAAACTCTGCCCCGTAATGGCGGCTGTACCGGGAGGTAAGCAGCAGGCCATCGGCTTTTCCATCCAGCAGGGACAGATATTTATCTATATTTTTCATGTGATTTCCTCCTGTCTTCGGGGAGCATCCCCGGAAGACCCTAAAATTTTTATGCGCTCCCCGAAACAGGAATATCTTGCTGGGAAAAAGCATACACTTTAGGGAAAGTATACCATGGAAAGGAGCGTTTGTCCATGGCGATTCAAGGTGATCTTGCAATGACCCCGGTAGAGATGGAAGCCGTCTCCCCCCTGCCTTCGGGCGCCGCCTGGATGTCTTGTCATTTTGCGCAGGAGGGGCCCGGCCTGACGGATCTTCCCAAGGCTCTGCCGGAAAATGCCCTGCTGATTCTGGACGACAGTATTCCCCCAGCCGGACAGGACCCACAGCAGATTTTGGAAATTCTCAAAAATGCCATTGACTCTCTGCACTGCGGCGCTCTGCTGCTGGATTTTCAGCGCAAAGACTGCGGTGAAACCGCAGATTTGGCTCATGTTCTCTCCCGGGGCTTAAACTGCCCGGTTGGCGTATCTCAGGGATACGCCGTCCACACCAGCGGCCCGGTATTTCTCCCCCTTCTCCCGCCACACAGGTCCCTCAGTGCCTATCTCAGGCCCTGGAACGGGCGGGAAATCTGGCTGGAAGTAGGCCCCGCTGCTGAGACTGTAGCCGTTACAGAGGAAGGCTCTAAGGTACTCCCGGCCCCGGAAGTGCTTCCCGCCTGCCCCTTTTCCCATGAAGGGCTCCACTGTCACTACAGCATCCAGCCCCAGGACCGTCAGATCCTCTTTCATCTGTCCCGAACCCGGGAGGACCTGTCCGCCCTCATTCAGGAAGCGGAGTCCCTGGGGGTGACCCGGACCGTCGGACTTTATCAGGAGCTTTCAAAGCTTGCACAATAAACAGAGAAGCCCCATTCTGAAAATCAGTTATGCGAAACGCCCGGAGAAAATAGGGTTCTTCCCTGATTTCTCCGGGCGCTATGATCGTTCACTGGCGCAAGCTCCCACTTATCTGCATTTCTGCAAAGCAAAGAAAACCGCTCTGGAAAAATCCAGAGCGGTTTTGTGAGCATAAATCAAGAGGGATATATTAGTAGAACTTTCTCTTGTTCTTACGAGCAGCTTCAGACTTCTGCTTACGCTTCAGGCTGGGGCTGACGTAGTGCTCGCGCTTTCTAACTTCGGCGATAACGCCCTCCTTAGCACAGCTGCGCTTGAAACGACGCAGAGCGCTTTCCAGAGACTCGTTCTCCTTCACGCGAATTTCAGACATTGTTTTCCCTCCCTCCGATGGCATCCGGCTTTGTCCAGGATGCTTTCAGGGCCATACTGGCTTGGTATATTATAAGCGGTCTTTCCCAAATTGTCAAGGAGGATTTCGAAATTTTTACAAAAACCTTTACTTTACGATGAGATTGACCAGCTTGTTCTTGACAACGATGGTTTTGATAACATTGCCGCCCAGTTTTTCCAGGAACTTTGCAATCTTTTCATCTGCCAGTGCATTGGCAACCACCTGATCGTTTTCAAGATCCGCAGGCATCAGCACAGTGCCGCGCATCTTGCCGTTGACCTGGACAGCAATGTTGAGCTCGCTGTCCTTGCACTTCTCCTCGGAGTAGGTGGGCCAGTCCGTCACAGAGCAGATTCCCTCAAAGCCCTTGTTCTCCCAGATTTCATCGCAGATATGAGGTGCGAAGGGAGACAGCAAGGTGATGAAGGTCTTGAGCTCAGCCAGGTTGCAGGTCTTGTCAATCTGGTTCAGCAGAGCCATGAGGGCTGCAATGGCGGTGTTGGGCTTCAGGTTGTCAATATCCTCGGAGACCTTCTTGATGGTCTTGTGCATGGCGGACATATTGGCCTTGGAGTACTCCGTCTCGCTGTCCTTTACGTTCTCAGCCATTGCCCAGACACGGTCCAGGAACCGCTTGCAGCCCTTGACCGCCTTGGGGGTCCAGGTTGCAGCCTTCTCAAAGTCACCGATGAACATAACGTACAGACGCATGGTATCTGCGCCGTACTCCCGAATCACATCGTCAGGGTTAATGACGTTGCCCAGGGACTTGGACATCTTGACAGCGGGACGCAGAGCATCAGAGCCGTACTTGGCAATCATAGCGTCCTTGTCTTCCTGCTTGTCAAAGTTTCCGACATAGTGGGGGTTTTCACCCAGAATCATGCCGTGGCTGGTACGCTTGGCATAGGGCTCCTTGGTGGGAACCACGCCAATGTCATAGAGGAACTTGTGCCAGAACCGGCTGTAGAGCAGGTGCAGGGTGGTGTGCTCCATACCGCCGTTATACCAGTCAACAGGGCTCCAGTACTCCAGAGCCTCCTTGGAAGCCAGAGCCTCCTTGTTGTGGGGGTCCATATACCGCAGGTAGTACCAGGAAGAACCGGCCCACTGGGGCATGGTATCGGTCTCACGCTTGGCGGGGCCGCCGCAGCAGGGACAGGTGGTCTCCACCCAGTCGGTGATTGCAGACAGGGGGCTTTCGCCGTCATCGGTGGGCTCATAGCTGTCTACATCGGGCAGCAGCAGGGGCAGCTGATCCTCGGGCAGAGGCACAGTGCCGCACTTGGGGCAGTGAACAATGGGAATGGGCTCGCCCCAGTATCTCTGACGGGAGAAGACCCAGTCACGGAGCTTGAAGTTGGTCTTGGCTTCGCCAATGCCCTTCTCTTCCAGCCACTTGATGATGGTGGGGATAGCCTCCTTTACGGTCAGGCCGTTGAGGAAGCCGGAGTTCACCATAATGCCGGTGTCGTCCTTCAGGGTAAAGGCAGCGTTCTGCACGTCACCGCCGGCAACCACTTCCACAATCTCACAGCCAAAGGCCTTGGCAAATGCCCAGTCACGGTCATCGTGGGCAGGAACTGCCATAATTGCGCCGGTGCCGTAAGTAGAAAGCACATAGTCGGAAATGAAGATGGGAATCTCCTTGCCGTTCACGGGGTTGATGCCCATAACTCCGTCCAGCTTCACGCCGGTCTTATCCTTGTTCAGCTCGGTACGCTCCAGGTCAGACTTAGCAGCAGCGGCGGCCTGGTATGCCTTGATCTCCTCCACATTGTTGAGGCGATCCATCCACTTCTGCACCAGAGCGTGCTCAGGAGACAGAACCATGTAGGTAGCACCGAACAGAGTATCAGGGCGGGTGGTGTAAATCAGGATTTCGTCGCCCAGAGTGGACTGGAACTTCACCTCTGCACCGTGGCTCCGGCCAATCCAGTTGGCCTGCTGGGCCTTGACCCGGTCCACAAAGTCCAGATCCTCCAGATCGTCCACCAGGCGGTCTGCGTACTTGGTGATTCGCAGCATCCACTGGCTCTTTTCCTTACGGACAACGGGAGAACCGCAGCGCTCGCAGACACCCTCAACCACCTCTTCGTTGGCAAGGACGCACTTACAGCTGGTGCACCAGTTCACGGGCATCTTAGCCTTGTAGGCCAAGCCGTGCTTGTAGAGCTGCAGGAAAATCCACTGGGTCCACTTAAAATACTCGGGGTCCGTGGTGTTGATCTCCCGGTCCCAGTCAAAGCTGTAGCCCAGGGCCTTCAGCTGACGGCGGAAGTTCTTGATGTTGTTTTCCGTAACCTCTCTGGGGTGGACATGGTTCTTGATTGCAAAGTTCTCAGTGGGCAGGCCGAATGCGTCGTAACCCATGGGGAACAGCACGTTCTTACCCTCCATGCGCTTCTTACGAGCGATGATATCCATGGCGGTGTAGGGACGGGGATGGCCTACGTGGAGACCGGCACCGCTGGGATAGGGGAACTCTACCAGAGCGTAGAACTTCTCCTTTTCGCTGCCGTTGACTGCCGCGTACAGCTTCTTCTCTTCCCAGATCTTCTGCCACTTCTCCTCGATCTGTGCAAATTCGTAATTCATAACGAAACCCTCTCTTTTATATGGATTACTCCATGATAATGTCCTTCAAATCAATTTCTTCTGCATCTGCCCACAGCCGCTCCAGGCTGTAGAATTCCCGGGCTTCCTGGGTGAAGACGTGGACTACCACGCTGCCGTAATCCAGCAGCTCCCAGGTATTGCCCCGGTGGCCCTCACGGCCCAGCATGGGCTCGCCCAGCTGCTCCAGGGTGTACTCCGCATAGTCGCAGAGGGTCTTAACGTGGGTGCTTACCGTACCGGTGCAGATGATAAAGTAGTCAGCAAGAGAGCTGATCTTGTCGATTTTCAAGAGCTTAATATCCATGCCCTTCTTCTCATCCAGTGCCTTGGTCACGGCGTAAGCGATTTCTTTTGTGCTCAGCATAACATTCTCCCTTTCCCGTTTTTATCGGATAGCCAGCCAGTTCAGTGCCTCCCGGGTCACGGGAGAAATTTCACTGCCCTGGCGTTTTAGGTGTTCTAAAGTCATTTCCATGCCCAGTTTCAGTGCGGCATACAGGTCTTCAAAAGCAAGCTTCCGCAGTCGTTCCACCCCGGGGAAGTCCCGGTTGGGCTCCATGTAGTCCGCCACATAGACAATGGTTTCCAGCAAATCCATATTGGGCTTGCCGGTGGTGTGGGAACGGATTGCCCGAACCACATTTTCGTTTTCTCCGAAGATCTCCTTTGCCACAAGGGCCCCGGTATAGGCGTGGAGGGTCTTGGGGTTCTCCCGAGAAAAATCATCTAACATCTTACCATAGGCGCTGCACAATGTCAATTGCAGGGGGCCGTCCAAAGCCTTGGTCACATCGTGGAGCATACCGGCCCGGCCTGCGTCCACAACATCTGCGCCCCAGCGTTCCGCCAGAGCGACACAGGTATCGCGGCAGCCCAGGACGTGCTTGACGCGGCTGGGTTTTAGGAGACTCAGCACCACCCGCTCCAGCTCCTCCATGGGGAGGTTTTTCCAGTTGGCCCGGGTGTTGTAGAGGCCCTGATCCAGGATGTAGTCCGCCACGCCTGCGGGAAGGAAAGCATCGGTACAGCCGAATGACAGCAGCCGCCGCAGCTGGGTGGAGGAAATCTCTGTGAACCGATTGGGCACCACCTGGATCTTAGCCCCCATGGCTTCCAGCTTGACCCGCTGGGCCTCAATGGCCTCCCGCTCTCCCCGGTCTCCCCGGGAGAGGACCCCGAGAGTTACCTGGGACAGCAGTTTTTCATACTGTTTCCAGGTTTCAAAGCTTAAAAACATATCGCTGCCCATGATGAGCACCAGCTCATCGTCGGGGTAGGTCTCCCGCAGGGCTTCCACCGTCTGGTAGGTATAGCTGATTCCGGGGCGGGTCAGCTCCAAATCCGAAATCTCCAGCTCCGGGAATTCCCGGACTGCGAGACGCATCATCTCATACCGCTGTGCCGGAGAGGGCGACCCCTCCGGGAATTTCTTGTGCGGGGCGATGGAGTCAGGGATCAACAGCAGTTTCCCCAGTTCCAGTGCCTCATACGCCTGTCTTGCTGCCTGAACGTGTCCAACGTGGGGCGGGTTAAAGGTTCCGCCAAAGATACCGATCCGCTGCATACGATGCGCTCCCCTTTCCGACTGCGTCTATGGATTCTTTTTTCTTAGTCCTCGCTTTTATTTCTCAGCTGCTTTTCCCGGTCCCGCTCAATGGCGCGCTCGATGGCCTGCTCACGGAAGTAGGCATTGCGCTGCTCACGGACCTTCTTTTCAGCCTGGCGGCGGGCACGGACGCCCTTGCGGACCGGGTCCTTCTTGCTCACAGGGGTGGGCTTGCGCTTGGCACGGCCGGTAGCGCTGCGCTCCTGCTGGCACTTTTCGCTGAACCGATAGATGACGAACTTGGCGCCCACGCAGGCAACGCCGTCGGCACCGGTGGCCTCACAGATGGCGTCGCTGACTTCCCGGGCGCTCATCAGTGCAGTTTCCAGGACCTTGCCCTTTACCAGTTCTCTTGCAGTGAGAAGCCGGTCTGCCTCTGCTGCCACGGCCTCGGTAACGCCGTCCTTACCCACCATCAGGGTGGTTTCCAATGTATTCGCCTGAGCGCGAAGCTCTGCTCTTTCCTTACTTGTCAGCATATCCTGCCTCCTTTAATTTATCATAAAATAGATTGAGTGCCCGTGCCCGGTGGGAAACCTGATTCTTTTCCTCGGCAGAAACCTCTGCCAGGGTCTTCCCAAAGGGCGGGTAGTAGAAAATGGGGTCGTAACCGAAGCCGCCTTCTCCGGCGGGGCTTCTGAGGATGGTCCCATGGACCTCGCCCCGGGCCTGAATCACATCGCCCTCGGGGGTCACCATGGAGATCACGCAGACGAACTTTCCCTGACGCTGGTCGTCAGGAACATTCTCCATATTTTTCAGCAGCAGCTGGAGCCGGCCCCAGTCGTCCAGGCTGTCGTCAAAACCGTACCGGGCAGAGTAGATTCCCGGCTCTCCGTTCAGTGCATCCACCGCAATGCCGGAATCATCGGCAAGGGCGGGCAGTCCCGTGGCCTCCATAACGGCCCGGGCTTTCAGAAGGGAGTTTTCCTCGAAGGTGGAGCCGGTTTCCTCTACATCGATGTCAACGCCCAGCTCCGATTCCATCACCAGCTGGATATCCAGCTTTTCGGTGATTTTCCGAATTTCTTCCCACTTGTGCTTATTTTTACTGGCAAGAACTACCTTCATGTTGTACTCCTTACAGCAGTGCCTCTACGAAGCCCCGTGCCTCAAAGGGCATCAGGTCGTCGGCCTGCTCGCCTACGCCGATAAACTTCACAGGAATCTGGAGGGCATCCGCCACCGCGATGACGATACCGCCCTTGGCGGTGCCGTCCAGCTTGGTGAGGGCCATTGCAGTAACGCCGGCAATCTCCTTGAACTGCTTGGCCTGAATCAGGCCGTTCTGACCGGTGGTGCCGTCCAGAACCAGAAGCACTTCCTTGCTGGCTTCCGGCAGCTCCCGTTCCACGATCCGGCTGATCTTGTTCAGCTCGTTCATCAGGTTTGCCTTATTGTGCAGACGGCCTGCGGTATCGATGATGATCACATCCATGTCCTTCGCCTTTGCAGACTGGATACCGTCAAACACAACAGCGGCAGGGTCTGCGCCCTCGTGCTGGCGGACAATGGAAGCACCGCTCCGTCCGGCCCAGATTTCCAGCTGGTCGGCGGCGGCAGCACGGAAGGTGTCGCCAGCCACCAGGAGGACCTTTTTGCCCTGGTCCACCTGCTGCTTTGCAATCTTGCCGATGGTGGTGGTCTTACCCACGCCGTTGACACCGATGACCAGGATCACGCTGGGATGGGTGGAGAGGTTCAGCTCCGTATCCCCCACATTCAGCATATCCACCAGAATGTCCTTCAGGGCTTCCTTGGCCTCCTCGGTGGTCTTGAGGTGGTTCTCCCGGACAGACTTTCTCAGCCGGTCCACAGCCTTCACAGAAGTATCTACGCCCAGGTCCGCCAGGATCAGGCTCTCTTCCAGCTCATCGTAAAAATCGTCGTCGATCTCACTGAAGCCGGAAAAAACGCTGCCCAGGGTATCACTGAGAGCATCCCGGGTCTTGGTCAGACCCTGTTTGATCTTTTCAAAAAATCCCATAATACGCTCCTTTATTCAACAATTCCCAAATACTCTTCCATCTGATTGAGGTCCAGCCGCAGCAGCGTACTGACACCCTGCTCCTGCATGGTGACACCGTAGAGAACATCGGAAGCCTCCATGGTGCCGCGCCGGTGGGTAATGACAATAAACTGAGTCTTTTGGCTGAGGTTATGCAGATAGGAAGCAAATCGTTCCACGTTTCGGTCGTCCAGAGCCGCGTCAATCTCATCGAGGATACAGAAGGGCGTGGGACGGACCTTCAAAATGGCAAAATACAGGGCGGTAGCCACAAAGGCCTTTTCGCCGCCGGACAGCAGAGTGATGGTCTTAACCTGCTTTCCGGGGGGCTGCACCCGAATCTCAATGCCGCAGGCCAGGGGATCTTCGGGATCTTCCAGAATCAGCTGACCCTTGCCGCCGCCGAACATTTCCTCGAAGGTCTCCCCGAAATAGTGGTCAATCTTCTGGAATTCGGTGACGAAGATGGCGGTCATCTCCTTGGTGATATCTCGAATCACGCCTTCCAGCTCCCGCTTGGAGTTCAGCACATCGTCCCGCTGTTCTGCAAGATAGGTATACCGCTCGTTCACCCGGGCATATTCCTCAATTGCACCCAGGTTGGGAGTACCAAGGCCGGAAATCTTTCGCTTGAGCTCTGCGATTCGTCGGTTGCCTGCGGTGACAGACTCGATTTCGCCCCGGTGCTCTCCGGCGGTGCCGGGAGTGAGGCCGTAGGAGTCCCAGAGCTTATCGATGATCTGCCGCTCCTCCATAGAGGTGGTGACCTTCTTCTGCTCCAGCAGGGCACAGGCCCGCTCCATATTGAGAATGTCTTTATTCTTTTCCTGAGACTCCCGCTCACTGCGGGTCTTGGCGGCTTCCGCCTCAGCCCGATCTGCAAGGAGCTTCTCCATGTTTTTCTTCATCTCCTGCTCCTGCTCGTCATTGCCTTGCTGACGATCCCGGAGCTTCTGAATCTCTCCTTCAATCCGCTGGGATTCCTCGTGGATGGCTCTCATCAGAGCCTCCTTCTTTTCCCGGTCTCCCTCCATGTCGGTACGAAGACGGCTGAGATCCTGGATATGGGTCTGTGCGGTGGCCCGCTCGGCTTCCATAGCCGCAGTCTCCGTTTTGAGACCGGTCATCTCTTCGGTGATGGCGGCAGTGGCCTGGGAGGTCTCACTCTGGCTGCTCTCCAATTCCAGCAGAGACTGCTTGGTTTCCGCCAGGCTTCGCTCCATCATGGTAAGCTCTGCCTGCCGGGCGGCACTGCGCTCCCGGTCCGAAGCGATTCGGGTTTCCAGCGTTTCCCGCTCTCGGTCAGCACCAGCCTCAGCCTCCAGAATTGCGTTGAGCATGATTTCATGCTGCCGCTCCTGGCCCTGCATCCGCAGGACCTGGTCCTCCGCCTGGCGAAGCTGGTCCCGGGCGGCGGTGAGCTGGAATTCCACCTGATCGTACTGCCGCTGGGCTTCTTGAAGCTCTCCCTCTGCGGCCTGCCGGTCGGTATCCAGCTTCTTTTCCTGGACGGTCAGCTTTTCCAGCTCATTGGCCCGGGAGAGGATACCCGCATCCTTATTGATGGAACCGCCGGTCATAGAACCGCCGGGGTTCATAACCTGACCGTCCAAAGTGACGATTTTAAAGCGGCTGTGGTATTTCTGGGCCATGGAAATGGCGGCGTCCATATCCTGGACGATCACCGTTCTGCCCAGAAGGTTGTCAATGATTCCCCGGTAGGTGTCCTGGGTTCGCACCAGCTGAGAGGCAACCCCCACAAAGCCCCGGCAGCTTTCCAGTCCTGTTTCCTGGAGATACCGGGGATGGATACCGGACAGAGGCAGGAAGGTAGCTCGTCCGCCGCCGGTGCGCTTCAGGTAAGAAATTGCCGCTTTACCGTCGGCTTCATTTCCCACCACGATCTGCTGCATAGCCGCACCCAGTGCAATCTCAATTGCCACGGCGTAGCTGTCGTCGGTACGAATCAGCCGGGACACCGGGCCGTGGATATTCCGCAGGTTCCCTCTCTGGGCCTCCTGCATGACCATTCGCACGGATTTCTGGTAGCTTTCAAAGTCCCGCTCCATAGCCTTGAAGACCCGGAGCTTGGCACGGACGGAATCCAGCTGGCTGTTGAGTTCCCGGGTCTGCTGTAACAGCTGGTCCCGGCGTTTGGCACGGTTTTCCTGCCGCAGGGTATAGCCTGCAATGGTATTATTGGCAGCCGCCGCATCTTCCTGGGCTTTTTGAAGTTCCCGGCGGCAATCGCTGAGGTCCTTTTCTGCGGTCTCCCGACGGGATGCACCGCTCATAAGATCCGCTTTCAGCGCATCCAGACGCTCCTGGCCCTGGGCGATGCTCTGCTCCAGGCCCCGCAGATCCGCCTGATGGCCGGCAATGTCTGCGCTGAGGCTGGCTTCCTTGCCCCTGAGCTGCAAATACTCCCGGGTCATGCCCTGGGCGTTGGCAGTCATGGCAGTGAGCTTTTGGTTCAGTTCCTCCAAAGCCTGCTTTTTCTTTGCCAGGTCTTCTTCCAGGCCCTGAATCCGCTCCTGGGTCTGCTGAATCTGGGCCACCACGCCGCCGGAGCGGTCCTCCTGGCCCTTTAGCTCCTCCTGAATCCGCAGAAGGTTCTGGCTGTTGTTATCCAGGTTGCCCCGGAGCACCGCAATCTGGCCTTCCAGCTGCTGGTGGGTGCTGCCCAGCATATTCACATGGACACGAACATTTTCCAGTTCCTCATCCCGCTGGTGGAGAACAGTTCCCAGTTCCTCAGCCTTACGGTAAAGGCTGTCCAGATCGTCGTGGGCCTGCTGTAAAACGAAGGAAGCGGAGGTATAGTCCTCCTCGGCCTTTTTGGCGGCAGCCGACAGCTTATCCAGGCTGTCCAGCCACACAGCCACTTCCACGCCCTGGAGCTCGTCTTTCAGTTCCAGGTATTTTTTTGCCTTCTCCGACTGGATTTTCAGGGGCTCCAGCTGCAATTCCAGCTCCGACACCTTATCGCCAATGCGGAGCAGATT
>JAHHRT010000003.1 GCA_020025615.1 Oscillospiraceae bacterium
CTGGCTCGTTCCTCGCCAGCCAGCTCCCCCGTTGGGGGAGCCTTGGAACGCCCCCGGCAAGCACTGCCATTTAGAATCGCTTCGCTACTCCCAAAGTGGGAGCCTTTGCGGTGCGTACACTGTGACCTGGTGTATAGTCGGCGGTGCGGATTCGCCCTCTCAGTCTGGCTCGTTCCTCGCCAGCCAGTGTATTATGTGTGATTGCCACTGGCAATCACTGTCATTCAGAATCACTTCGCTACCCCCGTTGAGGGAGCCTTGGAACGCCCCCCGCAAGCACTGTTATTCAGAATCGCTTCGCTGCTCCAAAAGGGGGAGCCTTAACTTATGTTATTTTCATGTAACGATACCGAGCGGTGACCAATGGTGTTACAAATTCTGACCAGCCGCCGCACGTAGTGGTGGTCGGCACTGCCGACAAAAAGGCCGCCCCCGAAGGAGCGGCCTTTCTGTGTTATATCTGCGTAACAATACCGAGCGGTACCCAATAGTGTAACGAATTCAGACCAGCCGGTGCACGTAAGTGGCTGCCGACACTGCCGACCGATACCGAGCGGTACCCAGCGGCGTGACGATTTCAGACCAGCTGGCGCACGCTTTGTCCACCCGCACTGCGGGTCGAGCGGCGAAGGGCAGTCACGAGGACTTCTGCACCGTGCACGTATCGTCTGCGGCGACTCGCCGCATTACTTGGAGGTGGAGGAGGAACGCAGGGTGACGTCGTGATAGCCGCCTTCCACAATGGACACAGAGGAAACCAGAGTCAGCTTTGCATCTCTCTGAAGGTCGGGAATGTTGGTAACACCCACGTTGCACATGGTGGACTTCACCTTGTACAGGGAAGCCTCCACGTTGTCATGGAGAGGACCTGCGTAGGTGACATAGGAGTCAACGCCTTCCTCGAAGCTCAGCTTGGAGGCGCCGCCCAGGTCGTAACGCTGCCAGTTCCGGGCACGGTTGGAGCCTTCGCCCCAGTACTCCTTCATGTAAGCGCCGTTTACCATCACCTTGGGGGTGGGGCCTTCGTCGAACCGAGCGAAGTAACGGCCCAGCATCAGGAAGTCAGCACCCATAGCCAGAGCCAGAGTCATGTGGTAGTCGTGAACAATGCCGCCGTCGGAGCAGATAGGCACATAGATGCCGGTCTCACGGAAGTACTCGTCACGAGCTGCGGCAACCTCAATGAGGGCAGTTGCCTGACCGCGGCCAATGCCCTTGGTCTCACGGGTGATGCAGATGGAGCCGCCGCCGATGCCGACCTTCACGAAGTCTGCGCCGGCACGAGCCAGGAACAGGAAGCCGTCCCGATCAACTACGTTGCCTGCACCGATCTTCACGGTGTCGCCGTAGGTGTCGCGGACCCACTGAATGGTGTTTGCCTGCCAGCAGGTGTAGCCCTCGGAGGAGTCAATGACCAGAACGTCTGCGCCTGCCTCCAGCAGTGCGGGAATCCGCTGAGCATAGTCACGGGTGTTGATGCCGGCGCCCACCAGATAACGCTTCTGGTTGTCCAGCAGCTCCAGGGGGTTGGCCTTGTGGGAAGCGTAGTCCTTACGGAATACGAAATACATCAGATGGCCTTCGGCATCCACGATGGGCAGGCTGTTGAGCTTGTGCTCCCAGATGATGTCGTTGGCTTCCTTGAGGGTGGTCTCAGCAGGAGCGGTGATGAGCTTTTCCAGAGGGGTCATAAAGGTAGCGACCTTCTGGGTGGGCTCCATCCGGGAAACACGGTAGTCACGGCTGGACACAATGCCCAGCAGCTTGCCGGTAGCGGTGCCGTCGTCGGTAATGGCAACGGTAGAGAAGCCGTTTTCTGCCTTCAGGGCCAGAACGTCAGCCAGGGTGTTTTCAGGGGTCAGGTTGGAAGCAGAGGTAACAAAACCAGCCTTGTGATTCTTCACCTTGGAAACCATTTCTGCCTGGCTCTCAATGGACTGAGAACCATAGATAAAGCTGATGCCGCCTTCCTTCGCCAGAGCAATTGCCAGAGTGTCATTGGAGACGGACTGCATAACAGCAGAGGTGAGGGGAACATTCAAAGAAATTGCAGGCTCCTCCATACCCTTGCGGTATTTCACAAGGGGCGTTTTCAGACTGACTCGGTCAGGAATGCAGTCTTCAGATGTATAGCCAGGCACCAGAAGATATTCGCTGAAGGTGTGGCTGGGTTCGGGATAGTAGTACGCCATTGGATGTTACCTCCTAAGAATGATGATATATGTGAATAATACTTACAACAATATTAAAGGGTCTGACCGTCTCCATGGTCCAGCATCTCCCGGACCTGTTTTCCTTGGTCATTCAGGGACTTGAAGTTGCCAACCACTTCGCTGACCTGATCCATCACTGCAAAGCTCTTGGGGAACTCCTTGATCAGAGCGGCAAGTGCTGCCACCTGGGTCTTGTTCACCACGCAAATGAGGAGGTTGGTCTCGTGTCCCGAATACATACCCTTGCCGGGGAGCAGCGTTGCACTGTGATGGAGCCGGGTGATGATCGCCTTGGACATCTCCTCGGGGTAGTCGGTGACAATCTCAAAACGGACAGCACTTCTGCCGCTGCGAAGAAGACGGTCGCCAACATTGGAGGATGCAAACGCATAGAGAATACACAGGAGCACCGGCTCCATCTGATAACCAAAAACAAAAAAGCTGGAAACGGCAATCATGGTATTGATGGCAAAATTCATGCCGAAAAAGCTCATATTGGGCTTCATCTTATGAATAATCGCCGCAATAAAATCGGTACCGCCGCTGTATGCACTGGCCTTTACCAGAATGGAATAGCAAAATCCCATGTTGATGCCTGCAACCAGAGGTCCCAGAATCTTACTGGTACCGTTTTCGGTGGCATAGGCAAAGGCGCTGAGGTCCAGATGATCCAGAAGCAGCAGTCCCAGAGAGAACGTCACCACATAGACCATGCTGCGCAGGGCCAGCGGCTTACTTACCAGGAAGTAGCAGCAGATCGCCAGAGGTACATTGATCAGCAGGCTCATATAGCCCACCCGGAACCCGGTGAGGTGCTGGATCATGATACAGATACCATTGAGTCCAGACGGTGCAAACTGATTGGGGAAAACAAAAAGTTCATAGCTGAGAGCTGCAAACATTGCCACTCCCGCAATCACGAAATAGGTCCATATTTTCTTTGCGACGCTCATGAAAAGAAACTCCTAAATCCACAAAAAGTTTTCAAGGCCCCCGCAAAATGCTGGGAGCCTTTATATGTTTCTTAATTTAAGATTCTATCATACCTTATATAAGGGGTCAACCCCAAAAACTACTAAATTTTTCACAGTTTTTCCAAAGGTCTGTTGGAAACATCAGAAAATAACCACCAAAAAAGTGGATAACTTGGGAGAAAATTTTTTCGTAAGGGAAAACAATACCGAATTTTTTCAGTAGAATCCCGGATTCCTGTTATGATTCACAAGGCGAGGATAACCTGTGGATAATTTCCCGGAAAACCCGCTTGTTTTTCACAGGGAAATGTGATAAACTTTAGGTTGAGATATTCTGTCCAAACTCGGGTAACTTTTCCACCCATTGGACTGACAGATAGATTGGAAAGGAGCTATAAAATGTACTCATCCGCCTATGTCTGGGCTAAGGTTTTAAGCCATATGGAGGAGCGGCTGGGCGCCGTAACGGTTTCTGCATGGTTTGACGATGCCGAAGTCGTGGAGCTCAACGACTCGAACCTGATCCTCTATTCTCCCTCGGACTTCCGACGGGAGATTATCAGCCGTCGGTGCACAGATTATATTCAGGATGCCCTGAAAGAGATCTTTAATTCCGACGCAAAGCTGCTTGTTTTCGGTGATGAAGAGCGAAACGCCTTTGAAAATAAGCATAAAGTCACCCCCTCTATGGATTTTAACCCCCAGTTTACCTTTGATAATTATGTGGTAGGTCCCTCCAACCGGTTTGCCCACAGTGCAGCCCTTGCGGTTTCCAAAACCCCGGGCCAGGTGTATAACCCCCTGTTTATCTACGGCCCCGCCGGTGTTGGCAAAACCCACCTGCTTTACGCCATTGCCAATGGGATCCGCAAGGATAACCCCAATGCCAATGTCGTCTATATTAAAGGTGACCAGTTTACCAATGAACTGATCGCCGCCATTCAGAACGGTAAAAATATCGAATTCCGCAGCAAATACCGGGAAGCCGACTTGTTTCTGATCGATGATATTCAGTTTATTGCCGGTAAGGAATCCACCCAGGAGGAGTTTTTCCACACCTTCAATAAGCTCTATGAAGAGCATAAGCAGATTGTTATGACCTCCGACCGGAAGCCCAGCGATATGCTCACCCTGGAGGACCGACTGAAAACCCGTTTTGAGTGGGGTCTGCTGGCGGATGTTCAGCCCCCCGACTACGAAACCAGAATGGCCATCATTAAAAATAAGGCCAAAACCCTGGGCCTCAACCTCAATGATGAGGTCTGCAACTATATCGCTGTCAATGTGACCAGCAACGTCCGGCAGATTGAGGGCACCGTGAAGAAGATTCTGGCCTATCGGGATCTCAACAATATGCCTCTGGATCTGCCCAATATCTCCCGGGCCATCGACGATATGTTCAAGGCCGAGGGAAATGCCGTTCCTACCCCCAGTCTCATCATCAGCCAGGTCTGCAAGTTCTATTCCATCGACGAAGCGGTGATTCGCGGCACCCAGAAGAACAAGGGCACCGCCGAAGCCAGACAGGTGGCTATGTACCTCATCCGCAAACTCACAAATCTCAGCCTTCCCGATATCGGCAAGGAATTTGCAAGGGACCACTCTACCGTTCTTTATGCAGTGCGGAAGGTGGAAATGGCTCTGAAAAAAGACAATACCAATATGCAGAACAACATCCGGGACATTACTGCAAACATCAATTCCAGCCTCTGATCCAAATTTTTCTTCCCGGCACTTCCCTACTACTATATATATAATAGTATACTGCCGACAGGGCGCCAAAAAACAGCGGCCATGCCGGGGGTATGCCCCTGCCCGAAGGGGGCCTTTGCACGGATTTTCTGTGATTTTTCAGAGAGCTGCTGCAAAGCCGCCGGGGAAAATCTGCCGGTCCAGGCCCTGATTTTTCCCAGATTTCGGTCCCCTCGCCCCCAGCTGCGGGGCGCCGTCCGGGGAAAAATTTCGGGCTTTTCAAAGGGAAGATCCGCCCCGGCGCCCGGCGGCGGAAGCCTTTGTACTTTGGATCCTATGCACTGATTTTCAGGATCTCTATCCTGTGGTGCAGAGAAGAAAAGAGAGCTATAGGCCGCGAAGCGGCCGACGATTTTTTGATTTTTGCCCTCCCTGTTCCGGGGATTTTTACAGACAAAAATTTGTCCACAGCTTCTTACTTTGTGGATAAATTTCCTGTGGATAGTTTTTTACAAAAATTCTCTCCACATTGCCTGTGGAAAAGTTATTACCTCTGCACATTGGGCTGTGGATGAAATCCCATTGACCCCCTAAGTCAAACCCCACTTATCCACATAATTTTCCTCTAATACTATTGTTACTACCTAAACCTACTTCTTCATAGATATATCTACTAATCTTAACAGGAAAGGATAACAACTATGCGTTTTACCTGTGAAAAGAATATGCTGGTACAAGGTCTCGGAATTGCAGGCCGTACCGTTGCTCCCAAGAGCAGTCTGACTGTGATTGAAGGCATCCTGTGCAAAGCCGGAATGGGTCTGAGCCTCACCGGCTACAACATGGAAACTGCCATTACCTATCAGATTGATGCCGACGTTTCTGAACCCGGCGACTGCATCCTCCCTGCCAAGCTCTTTGGCGACATTGTCCGCCGGCTTCCCGAGGGTCCCGTCACGGTGGTTGTGGATGAAAACTACAAGGTTGCCATTCGGGCCGGCTATGCTTCTTTCAACATCTCTGCGGAAAGTGCCGAAGAATACCCGGAGCTTCCCGATGTCAGCAGTGATCGGGCTATCCACATCCCCCAGAATCAGCTGAAAGAGCTGATTTCCGGCACGATTTTTGCCGTTGCCGAGGATCAGGGCCGTCCCATCCATACCGGTGTGAAGTTTGAAGTGACAGAAGATTCCATCACCGCCATTGCTGTGGATGGTTTCCGTCTGGCCCGCCGGACCTTCCATACCGAGCAGGTCTCCGACCGTGCCTTTGATTTCGTGGTTCCCGCCCAGGCCCTGAAGGAAGTGGAGAAAATTCTCACCGACAGTGATGAGGATGCTGCTTTCACCCTGGGACCCAAGCACATTCTCTATCAGCTGGGCAATGCAACCTTGGTCTGCCGTCTGCTGGAAGGCGAATTTTTGGACTGGCGGCAGGTGGTTCCCACCAAGTGCCCCATCAAACTGGTGGCAAATGTTTCGGATTTGGCATCTTCTATCGACCGTGTCGGCCTGATTGTGTCCGAAAAGTACAAGAGCCCCGTGCGCTGCGTGTTCTCGAATCAGCAGCTGATGCTGCGGACCAATACCACCATCGGCGCCGCCGAGGACCGGTGCGCCATTGCCGGTGACGGAAATGAGCTGGAAATCGGCTTCAATGTCCGGTATCTGTCCGATGTGCTGCGAGTTATCCCCAGCGAAGAGGTTACTTTGGAGCTCACCAACGGTTTAAGCCCCATTGTCCTCACCCCTGTGGATGAAAAGTCCGATTTTGCATATATGGTTCTGCCTGTCAGAATCAAGAACGGCTAAGGAGGGATATTATGAGCGAAAAGATTCAGAATGTTCCCATTACAACAGAGTTTATCAAGCTGGAATCGGCTTTGAAACTGGCAAATGTGGTGTATTCCGGCGGAGAAGCCAAGGCACTCATTCAGCAGGGCGAAGCCCTGGTGAACGGAGAGGTCTGCACCATGCGGGGCAAGAAGCTCTACCCCGGTGATGAAGTGGAATTCATGGGAAACCACTTCAAAATCTGCGCAAATGAATCTAAATGAGCTGACCTTAGGGTCTTTTCGGAACTATGAAGCCCTGAATCTCAGCTTTGATCCCGGCGTAAACCTGATTGTAGGCGACAACGCCCAGGGCAAAACCAACCTTCTGGAGTCGATTTTCTATCTGGGCAGCGGAAAAAGCTTTCGTGCCCAGAAAAATTCGGAATTGGTCCGTTTCGGGTCGGATTTCTGTGATATCGAGGGGAAAATATTCTCCCAGGAACGGGAACAGACGCTGCGCTGGATCCTCTTCAAAGGCTCCCGCCCCCGTCAGCTCTACCGAAACGGTGCCAAAAAGAAGACCGCAGGAGAGATTTCCGGGGTTTTGCCCACGGTTCTCTTCTGCCCTGAGGATCTGATGGTCCTGAAAACCGGGGCCTCCCAGCGGCGTCGGATGGGCGATTATGTTCTGTGCCAATTACGGCCCAATTATGATGCGGCCCTTACGGAATACCATCGGATTCTGGACCAAAAAAGCCGGATTCTCAAGGAACACTTCGAAAATCCCCGGATTCTGGAGATTTTACCGGAGTTTAACCAGCGTCTGTGCCAGGTGGGCGCACTGCTCATCTCCTATCGGGCCCGGTTTTACGAGAGTTTGGGGCAGTCCGCTGCCAAATTCCACAGCCAGTTTTCCGGGGGCAGCGAAGAATTTACCCTGGAATACCATACAGATTCCGGGATTCGGGACCCATTTGCCCCGATTTCGGAGCTGACCCAGGATCTTCTGGAGCATTTGCAGCAGCGATACCGTGCAGAGCTGGAAACGGGCCAGTGTTTGGTGGGTCCTCAGAAGGATGATTTTGAAGTCAGCCTTTCCGGGGTCAATCTCAAATCCTACGGTTCCCAGGGACAAACCCGAACCGCTGCCATCAGCTTGAAGCTGGCCCAGCGGGAACTCATGGGTCGGGAATTTGGAGAAGAACCGGTGCTGCTGCTGGATGATGTGCTTTCGGAGCTGGATCCCGGCCGGCAGGATTTCGTCCTCAACCAGATTGTATCCGGTCAGGTGTTTATCACCTGCTGTGAGCCCGGGCGATTTACCAAACTGGGCAAGACCATTGAGATTCGAAGCGGCCATTTGGCTGCGCCGGAAGGGAACGATTTATAAAATAAATATGCGGTTATCTATATACTGCATATTTATACAATTATACAATTCTGATGTATCTTCGGGCCGTCCGCCTACTACGGACAGAAACCGGAGATTACAGCCCGTTTCTCTGTGTCCGCCACAGAGACACCCTCGGGAAACGGAAAGGATTTATCCAAAGAATATGCACAGACCTGTGGAATTCTTTGGGATGCCCAGCGGAAGGGCAGTGCCCTTAAGCCTTTTAAGAGCCCTGCCCCTCCCCTGGGCTGGAAGCAGCGCCCCCGCATGGGGACTTGGCAAATTGGGAAACAGGAGGACAAGTATGTCTGATGAAAACAAGGTAACGCAGGAATACGGCGCAGACCAGATTCAGGTCCTTGAGGGTCTGGAAGCCGTTCGGAAGCGTCCCGGTATGTATATCGGCTCTACTTCCGCATCGGGTCTGCACCATCTCGTCTATGAAATCGTGGATAACGCCATCGACGAGGCCCTGGCCGGTTACTGTAAGCACATTAACGTCAATATCAATCCCGGCGACTCCATCACCGTCACCGACGACGGCCGCGGTATCCCCATCGATATCCAGGCCCAGACCGGACGGCCCGCTATGGAAGTTGTCTTCACCGTGCTCCACGCCGGCGGTAAGTTCGGCGGCGGCGGCTACAAGGTCTCCGGCGGCCTCCACGGCGTGGGCGCCTCCGTTGTGAACGCCCTTTCCGAGTGGCTGAAGGTCCGGGTCCATAAGAACGGCAAGATCTACGAGATGAAGTTCAGCCGGGGCCACATCACCCAGGAAATGCGGGTGGTCGGCAATACCGATAAGACCGGTACCGAGGTCACCTTCCAGCCAGATCCTGAGATGTTCGACAGCCTCAAGTATGACTATGAGATTCTCCACGAGCGGATGCGTGAGGAAGCCTTCCTGAATGCAGGCCTTTCCATCACCATTACCGACTACCGGGAGGAAGAGCCTGTCACCGACACCATGTGCTATGAGGGCGGTATCCGGGAGTTTGCCAAATACTGCAACCGGAACAAGACCCCCATCCACGATGAGGTCATCTACATGAACGGCAGAAAGGGAGATGCTTCTGCGGAGGTTGCCATCCAGTATAACGACGGCTACTCTGAGTTTATGATCTCCTTTGCCAACGACGTGCGCACCCCGGAAGGCGGTATGCACGAGACCGGCTTTAAGACGGCCCTGACCCGTGTGCTCAACAACTACGGCGTTAAAAACGGCATCATCAAGGGCGAAGACAAGGTCTCCGGCGAGGACTGCCGCGAGGGTATCACCGCCGTGATCTCCGTCAAGCTCACCGATGCTCAGTTTGAAGGCCAGACCAAGGCAAAGCTTGGCAACGCCTATATCCGTACCCTGGTGGACCAGGTGGTCAATGACCAGCTTGCCACCTACTTCGAGGAGCATCCCCAGATTGCCAAGGCAATTCTGGAGAAGGCCATGATGGCAAACCGGGCCCGTGAGGCCGCCAGAAAGGCCAGGGACTCCATTCGCCGCAAGACCGGACTGGAATCCGGCCAGATGCCCGATAAGCTCCAGGACTGCAACGAGCGGGACCCTGAGCTGTGCGAAATCTACATCGTCGAGGGTGACTCCGCTGCGGGCTCCGCCATCCAGGGCAGAGACTCCCGGTTCCAGGCCATCCTGGCTATGTGGGGTAAAATGCTCAACGTGGAAAAGGCCAGAGCCGACAAGATCTACGGCAACGATAAGCTCTATCCCCTGATCGTCGCCCTGGGCGGCGGCATCGGTGATGAGTTCGATATCGAAAAGCTCCGCTACCACAAGGTGGTCATCATGGCGGATGCCGATGTGGACGGTGCCCATATCCGCACCCTGCTTCTGACCTTCTTCTTCCGCTATATGCGGCCCATGATCGAAAACGGCTATGTGTATTCCGCTGTGCCGCCGCTCTATAAGCTCACCCGGGGCAAGACCGTGAAGGTCGCCTACTCCGACGAGGAGCGGGACCGGCTTTCCGCCCAGATGCGTGCAGACAACCCCAACGCCAAGGTGGACATCTCCCGGTTTAAGGGCCTTGGTGAGATGGACCCCCACGAGCTGTGGGAGACCACCATGGACCCTGAAAAGCGCAGCCTGAGAAGAATCACCCTGGACGACGCTGCCCGGGCCGATGAGGTGTTCAGCATCCTCATGGGCGAGCAGGTGGAGCCCAGAAAAGAATGGATCGAGCGCAATGCCCGCTATGCCATCAATATCGACATCTAAGGAGGTGACGTACATTGGCACATAACAGAACTTATAAACCCGAGGACATCCGCTTCCCGGACCAGGTGATCACCGAATCCCACCTGGTGGACGAGATGGAGAAGTCCTATATCGAATACGCCATGAGCGTCATCGTTGGCAGAGCCCTTCCCGACGTCCGGGACGGCTTAAAGCCTGTTCACAGAAGAATTCTCTACACCATGTACGAAAGCGGCCTGACTTCCGACAAGCCCTTTAAGAAATCCGCCACCTGCGTGGGTGACGTGCTGGGTAAGTACCATCCCCACGGCGACGCCTCTGTTTACGACGCCATGGTCCGTCTGGCTCAGGACTTCTCCATGCGCTATATGCTGGTGGACGGTCACGGAAACTTCGGCTCCGTGGACGGAGATCCCCCCGCTGCCTACCGTTACACCGAGGCCAGACTCTCGAAGCTCTCCAACGAGATGCTCCGGGACATCGAAAAGGACACCGTGGACTGGGATCCCAACTTCGACGAGACCCGGAAAGAACCCCGGGTCCTGCCCAGCCGGTTCCCCAATCTTCTGGTGAACGGCTCCTCCGGCATCGCCGTTGGTATGGCAACCAACATTCCCCCGCACAACCTCACCGAGGTCATCAACGCCTGTGTCTGCGTGCTGGACGACCCCGAGTGCACCATGCTGGACCTGATGGAGCACCTGACCGGTCCTGACTTCCCCACCGGCGGCATCATCATGGGCCGCTCCGGCATCCGGGCAGCCTACGCCACCGGCCGCGGCAAGGTGGTGGTCCGGGCTCGCACCGAGTTTGAAACCTTCGGCAAGGACCGCACCCGGATTATCGTCACCGAGCTTCCCTACCAGGTCAACAAGCGCCAGCTCATCAAGAGCATTGCCGAGCAGGTGAAGGACAAGCGCCTGGAGGGCATTTCCGACCTCCGGGACGAGACCGACCGCAACGGTATGCGGATGGTCATTGAGCTCAAGAAGGACGCCAATCCCCAGGTGGTCCTCAACAAGCTCTTTAAGCAGACTGCCCTGCAGTCCAACTTCTCCATCATCATGCTGGCACTGGTGGACAACCAGAAGCAGCCCAAGATCCTGTCCCTGCGGCAGATTCTGGACGAGTACCTGGCACACCAGAACAACATCCTGACCCGCCGGACCCAGTACGACCTGAGAAAGGCAAAGGAGCGCGCCCACCTGCTGGAAGGCCTGCTCATTGCCCAGGATAACATCGACGAGGTCATCCACATCATCCGCACCTCCTATGACAACGCCAGAGAGCGTCTGTGCGAGCGGTTTGGACTGGACGAGGTCCAGGCTCAGGCCATCCTGGATATGCGCTTAAAAGCCCTTCAGGGCCTCGACAGAGAGAAGCTGGAGAATGAGTACAAGGAGCTGGAGGAAAAGATCCGCTACTACGAGGAGCTGCTGGCAGACCCCGAGAAGATGAAGGCCGTGCTCCGGGAGGAGCTGATCCAGATCCGGGACAAGTTCGGCGACGAGCGCCGCACCGAGATCCAGGAGATCGAGGACGACATCGACATCGAGGACCTGATCGAAGAGGAGACCTGCGCCTTCACCCTGTCCAACGAGGGCTATATCAAGCGGATGCCCGTGGATATGTACCGGACCCAGAGCCGCGGCGGACGCGGTGTCAACGCGCAGAACCTGAAGGAAGAGGACTATGTGAAGTCTCTGAACATCGCCTCTACCCATGACCATATCCTGTTCTTCACCGACCAGGGCCGGGTCCACCACCGCAAGGGCTATCAGATCCCCGAGGCCGGACGGACCGCAAGAGGCACTGCCATGGTGAACGTGCTGCCTCTGGATTCTGAGGAGTCCGTCACCGCCATGGTGATCACCCGGGAGTACCACGAGGACGAGTTCCTCATGATGGTCACCCGCAACGGCACGGTGAAGCGGATTCCCTTTGAGAAACTGAAGACCAACCGCAAGGGCGGCATCCGTGCCATCACCCTGGACGAAGGCGACCATCTGGTGAACGTCATCCGCACCAACGGCAATGACAACATCATCCTGGCCACCGCCGAGGGCATGGCAATCTGCTTCAACGAAAACGACGTCCGGCCTATGGGCAGAGATGCAGCCGGTGTCCGGGGCATCCAGCTGAGCGGCTCTGACTTCGTCGTAGGCGCTGAAAAGTGGGAGCCCAATAAAACACTCCTGACCGTTACAGAAAACGGCTACGGCAAGCGCACAGAGCTTGAGGAGTACCTCCGCACCGGTCCCAATGGCGAGAAGATCCCCCAGAACCGCGGCGGCAAGGGCCTCAAGAACTACAACATCACCCCGAAGACCGGCAACGTGGCGGGCTGCCGCGTGGTGGGCGAGGACGACGACGCCATGCTCATTGAGACCGGCGGTGTCATCATCCGGATTCCCGTATCCTCTGTGAACATCTACAAGCGGGATGTTCAGGGCGTCATTGTGATGCGCGTGGAGGAAGGCAGCCAGGTGGTTGCTCTGGAGCGGGTGGAAAACCTGACGGAAGAAGAGGAGAGCGGCAATTGAAAACCGTGACCCTCTATACCGACGGTGCCTGTTCGGGAAACCCCGGCCCCGGCGGCTGGGGTGCCATTCTGGAATTTAACGGCGTGGAAAAGGAGCTCTCCGGCGGAGAGCTCAACACCACCAACAACCGCATGGAGCTCACCGCAGTGATTGAGGGGCTTTCCGCCCTGAAGGAGCCCTGCATTGTGGAGCTCTACTCCGACAGCAAGTATGTGATTGATGCCCTGGAAAAGGGCTGGGCCTGGGGCTGGAAAAAGCGGGGCTGGGTGAAATCCGATAAAAAGCCCGCCCTGAATTCCGACCTCTGGGAAGTGCTTCTGGGGCTGACCCAGAAGCATGAGGTCCGCTATCACTGGGTCAAGGGCCATGCCCAGAACCCCAAGAACAACCGCTGCGATGAGCTTGCTGTGGCGGCAAGTCATCAGCAGGGAAGATAAATGCGTGCGCCAGCGGGTCAGGAATCGTTTCTTCCCTGACCCGCTCGGTGTCGGTGCCTGGTACAAAGGCTCTCACTCTGGGAGAGCTGGCACGGCACAGCCGTGACCGAGAGGGCGAACCTGTACCTTCGATTTTGCACCAGGTTACAGTGTACCTACCGCACCAATCTTCAACCCAAACATTGTACGGTCTTACCAAAGTGCGCGCCTAGTGGGGTTCTTAGGGGAGAGCGGCTTGGCACGCGGGAGCGTGACACTCAGCGTCTCCCCTAAGTGCCCTTCTTTCGTATCTTTCTTGTGGCATGACAAGAAAGATACCCCCCGGAGGGACCGCACTGCCATTATGTGCCCGGTGCAGCGATCTTCACTGCCACCCTATGTGCTGCAATCGCTTTCTGAAAATCACAGCGTCGTGTTTCGGTGCCATTCACCGTCCAAAATTGTACCGCGGAATGGTCAAGACCATTCCCTACATTGGCGGGAAATCAGAGTGCGGCGTGTGCTCTGCCGGCTGGTGTATCAACGAAAGTGCGGATTCGCCCTCTCAGTCACCTAACGGTGACAGCTCTCCCAAGGGGAGAGCCTTTGTCCTGTGTAACGATACCGAGCGGCGCAGGGCAAAAACGATTTCTGCCGCACTGTGCACGTATTGTCTGCCCGCACTGCGGGTCGAGCGGGTTAGGGAAGTGGCGATCACTAACGCACTGTGCACGTATTGTTCGCCCGCACTGCGGGTCGAGCGGGTTAGGGAAGTGGCGATGACTAACGCACCGTGCACGTATTGTCCGCCCGCACTGCGGGTCGAGCGGCGAAGGGCAAAAACGATTTCTGCCGCACCGTGCACGCATTAGCCGCCCGCCTTGCGGGCAAGGAGGAAGCAAAATGTATCTGTCAATTGGATATGACTTCGCAGTCCGGGAATCCTCCATTATCGGAATCTTCGACCTGGATAATACCTCCACCTCCAAGCGTACCCGGGAGTTCCTGGATAAGAGTGAGGAGATGGGCGAGGTGGTCCCCTGCGACGATCTGCCCAAGGCATTCGTCCTGACGGCAGAGTACGGCTTCAATCGGGTCCATCTGACTTCCTTGAATGCCTATACCCTGGAAAAGCGTTTGGAGCATCCCAACTACGAATAGGAAACATCATAATAAAATACCCGCAGAAACCAGAATGGACTTCTGATTTCTGCGGGTATTTTCAACTTCTGCAATTGTAAAAGGAAACAAGTGACGTTTCTAAAACGGAAAAAGCCGCAAAAATCCCCCCAAAAGCGGCTATGGAGGATTCCATAGCCCGCTTTGGGGGGATTGATTCGTTATGCAGATCGACCACTCCGGGCGGTCAGGCGCAGGAGATCAGAATTACTTCTGGTCAGCCATTTCCTTCAGAGCGTCCTTGCGGCTGAAGTTTGCACGGCCCTTCTCGTCGAAGCCCATGAACTTAACCCAAGTCATATCGCCCAGGTTGAGAACGTCCTCGACCTTCTCAACGCGGTGGTTCTCCAGCTTGGAGATGTGCACCATGCCGTCGTGACCGGGAGCGATCTCAACGAAAGCACCGATGGGCAGGATGCGGACAACCTTGCCGTAGTACAGCTTGCCAACCTCGGGAACGAAGCAGATGTCGTCCACCATCTTCTTGGCAGCGTAAGCAGCAGCGGAGTCAACAGCGGAGATGAACACAGAGCCGTCATCCTCAATGTCAACCTTAGCGCCGGTGTCAGCGCAGATCTTCTGGATGGTCTTTCCGCCGGAGCCGATGACCTCGCGGATCTTGTCCACGGGGATCTTCAGGGAAATCATCTTGGGAGCGAACTCAGAAACTTCCTCACGGGGAGCAGCGATGCAGGGCAGCATGACCTCGTTCAGAATCTCCATACGAGCCTTGCGGCAGCGCTCCAGAGCGTCAGCAATGATCTCCATGGTGAGGCCCTTGTTCTTCAGGTCCATCTGGATAGCGGTAATGCCTTCGCTGGTGCCGGCTACCTTGAAGTCCATCTCGCCGTGGAAGTCCTCAACGCCCTGGATATCGGTGAAGGTTCTCCATGCACCGGTCTCCTGGTCGGAGATCAGGCCGCAGGAAATACCGGCGACGGGACGCTTGATGGGCACGCCTGCGTCCATCAGAGCCAGGGTAGAACCGCAGATGGAGCCCTGAGAGGTGGAGCCGTTGGAGGACAGAACCTCGGAAACCACACGGATGGCGTAGGGGAACTCCTCAACAGAGGGAATCACAGGCAGCAGAGCCTTTTCAGCCAGAGCGCCGTGACCGATCTCACGACGGGAGGTGGAGCGGGCAGCTCTTGCTTCGCCGGTGGAGAAGGAGGGGAAGTTGTAGTGATGGATATAACGCTTGCTGTCCTCAGGATAGATGGTATCCAGCTTCTGAGCAGCAGACAGGGTGTTCAGAGTGCAGATGCTGAGAACCTGGGTCTGACCACGGGAGAACAGGCCGCTGCCGTGCACTCTGGGCAGAACGCCGACTTCGGCATCCAGAGGACGGATCTCGTCCATGCCACGACCGTCAACACGCTTGCCTTCCAGCAGCCACTTCTTGACGACCTTCTTCTGCATCTTGTACAGGCACACTTCAATGTGAGTCTCGAAGTCCTCGTACTTCTCGCCGAACTTCTCCTGGAAGTCCAGACGGGCAGCGGTGAGGCGCTCCTCACGGACGTTCTTGTCGGGGGTGTCCAGAGCGTACTCGATCTGGGGCAGGCCGTAAGCCATCAGGTCGTCCAGCAGCTCGTGGTTTACAGCAGCCTTCTCGAAGGTGAACTTGGGCTTACCGATCTCAGCAACAATGCCGTTGATGAACTTCACGATCTCCATGTTGGTCTCGTGAGCCACGCGAATGGCCTCCAGAACCACAGCCTCGGGAGCCTCGTTGGCCTCGGTCTCGATCATGACCACCTTCTCGAAGGTGGAAGCGATGCAGACGAAGCAGTCGGAAGCGGCGCGCTCGTCAGCGGTGGGGTTCACAATGTACTGACCGTTCAGGTGGCAGACATTGGTAGTAGCAACAGGTCCGTTCCAGGGCACATCGGAAGAAGCGATGGCGATGGAAGCGCCCAGGGAAGCGACGATCTCCACGGGGTTGTCGTAGTCGTTGGCGAGGACGGTGCAGGTGACGACGGTGTCGTTTCTCAGCTCCTCGTCAAAGAGGGGACGCATGGGACGGTCGATGATACGGCTGTTCAGGATGCCGCGCTCGGAGGGCTTGCCCTCACGGCGGTTGAAGGAGCCGGGAATCCGGCCCACGGAGTACATCCGCTCCTCAAACTCGATGGTGAGGGGGAAGTAGTCGATGCCGGCCTTGGGGATGGGGTTGCAGGTGCAGGTGACCAGAACCACGGTGTCGCCGTAACGGCAGATGCACTCAGCATTGGCAAGCTCTGCGACCTTACCGGTCTCTACGGTGAAGGGGCGGCCGCCGATTTCCATCTCGTAAACGTGATGATTGGGATACTGCTTGCGAGTAATCATAGATAATAACCTCCTGATAGAATTTTGGGTCAGGGAGGTTTAGCACTTGAAACTGATGCCGATGTGCGGCAGCACTTTCAACTGCTAAAAGAACTCCCTGGTGGTTTTTGGTGGGAGTAAGACGAAAGGGCGACGGAGTCCGTCGCCCTTAAAATATCTTACTTACGGATACCCAGCTTGGCGATCAGAGCACGGTAACGGTTGATGTCCTTCTTAGCCAGATAGTCCAGCATGCAGCGACGCTTACCGACCATCATCAGAAGGCCGCGGCGGGAGTGGTTGTCGTGCTTGTGCACACGCAGGTGATCGGTCAGCTCATTGATACGAGCGGTGAGGATAGCGATCTGAACCTCGGGAGAACCGGTGTCGCCTTCGTGGGTTGCGTTGTCCAGGATGACCTGGGTCTTCTTTTCCTTGAGAATCATGGTATTTCCACCTTATAAAATTATTTACCCGGTGGCTAAGTAGAGGGCCAGTGGAAATCCCGTCTGGGTTTCTCCCTCAACTGAGCGATGGGCATAGATATCTGGCACAGCCAGCTTACCTATGGTAACATAAGCTTACCCAAAAGTAAAGGAGAATTTTCAAGAAAACCCTGAAAATTCTCCTTAGACAGGACGATATTCGGCAGCATTGGGAGAAAGCACCCAATAATGCGAGAAAAATCAAAGATTGCTCTGTTACAGAGGTGCCTGCTTGATCTTGGCATAGCGCCGGGGGTAGGCCTTGGGGGTGGGGGCAATTTTCCGAAGGACAATCACCGCATGACTGGCCCCGTCAATGGGAAATTCCCGAACTTCCTCCAGCTGGAGCCCCAGCTTCTTGATGGCGTTTTTGCACTCCGCCAGCTCCTCCTTGGCAGCAGCACCCTTCATGGCGAGGACGGCACCGCCCACCTTGACATAGGGCGCGGTGAGCTCCAGAAGAATGTTGAGCCGTGCAACGGCCCGGCTGGTGGCATAGTCATACTGTTCCCGGCGGTCGGCAACGGCTTCTTCAGCCCGGGCTGTGATGCACTGAGCGTTGACGCCCAGCTCCGGCAGAATGGTTTCCAGCCAGTGCATCCGCTTTCCCAGGCTGTCCAGCAGGGTGATTTCTGCCTGGGGGCAGGCAATGGTCAGGGGCACACCGGGAAATCCTGCGCCGCAGCCCACGTCGATGAGCCGCTTGCCGGAAAGCTCCGCAGTGCGCAGCACCGTGAGGCTGTCCAGCAGATGGAGCTTTGCCACCTGCTTGGGCTCGGTAATGGCGGTGAGGTTCATAACCTCGTTCTGTTTAATCACGGCCTGTCCGAAGGCGCAGAGGGTTTCCCGGCTCTGCTCCGGAAGGGAAAGACCCAGGGCTTCCAGGCCCTTGTCCAGTGTTTCTCTCAAAATAAAGAACCTCTCTTACTGTCTTGCGTTTACAATGCCGCTGAGATCCACCTGGGCCTCGTCATAGGGATCGAAGGGAGTCTCCGTCACGGCGATGGAGGGAAGAACGACCTGCTGAATATGCCAGTTTACCAGCAGATTGCAGATTTCGTTGCCGGGATTCACACCTGTGGGATCTCCGCTGATTCGAAGATAGGTGTGGTAGATGCTGTCTGCCAGGGCGCTGTGACCCTTCTTGTAGAAGAGATCCAGGGTGTCGAGGTCCCGCTTGAGGTTTTCTCCGATTCCGGCGCCAATCTGTGCGGCAGAGGCAGCGGCTGCCTCGTGCTTGAGGCTGGACAGGGCGGTATAGCAGTAGCGGAACGCCATAAAATAGGAAGAATACTGGAATTCCAGGCTGGAATTCACACTTCCGGAAAGAAATGCGGCGAAGTTTGCGTCCCGCTCGGTGGCAATGCACATCCGGTGGGCCATCTCCCGGCACATGGTATAGGGCAGAATCACCTGGGGAATCTGGGGGTTCACCGCAGCTTCACCGGTGAGGCCCATGGTCATGCCTGTGATGCCCAGGGAGGTGCACAGGTCTTCCCAGCCCAGCTTCTTCACAGGCTCCGCAGAACCGGCAAAGATGGGATAGTAGCGGTCATAGGTGAGGGTATGGAAGCCATCGGGGGCCTGCTTTGCCAGATCTTCAAAGGAGGCAAAGGATACATTTCCCTGACCGTCCCGGCTGACCTGGTCCGCCAGGGCGTTGGCTTTGTCTCGGTAATAGGTTGTAGCTTCGGACAGCTCATCCAGCGTATACCTGGATACTTCCAGACGCATATCGTCTGCCAGGGTTCCGGCGTTGTAGTTAAGGCCGAAGAAGGCCGTGTGGAGCAAAAACAGGAAGGAGCCCACAGCCAGGACCCAGCCGAACCACTGGATTGGGTTCCATTTGAGTACGATCATCAGAACCACTGTGGCAAGGACGATGACCAGAAGTGCCATGGCGAGAACCTGCCAGAGGCAGAAGTCCACGCTGCCGGTCCACTTTGCCAGATAGTCCTGAGCGGTGCGGATCACATAGGGGTAGACCATATCGATGAGGATGGAGAACCGATCACCGAACTGCATGAGCACCCAGGTGAGGGAGCCGAATACGGCGGCGGCAATGTATCCCGCTAAATATTTCAAAGGAAACGCCTCCTTAAATTACAAAATTACAGCTTTTTATAGTATAACACATTGGAGTTCAATTGTCTGCACCTAATTTTTTAATTTTTTATAGAGAACAGGAGAAAAAACAGGGGGTTCTCTTAGCATACCCCAATTCCGGGAAAGGAAATAAGAACCTTCCTGGATTTTTCAAAATTCTGCGGGGAAATACCCGGGGCAGGCGGCAGGATTTGCGCATTTTTCCTTGCAATTTCTCCGTTACCATGGTAAAATATCCGAATGAATGTGATTTTAATGACAGGAGGGATTGACTTGAAAAGAAGGGTTACAGTGCTGGCTTTTCTGTGTGTACTGATCGCCTGCTTTGTGATCCCGGTCAGCGCAGAAAGCGCAGCGACTCGGGTTGACAGCTACTGTACCGTGAACTCCGAAGGCGACTGCATGGTAAACCTGACAGTCACTCTCCATCTGGAAGGGGAAAACCCCGGCCTTACCTTCCCGCTGCCCGCCAATGCAGCGAAAATTACCATGAATAAGGCATCGGTTCGGACCACCAAGACCGATTCTGCCGTGGAAGTGGACATCAGCCGTATGGTAAGCGGCGTTACCAACGGCGATATTACGATGCAGTTTGACTATACGCTTCCCAAAATCGTCCGGCCCATCGAGCGGGATGAAAAGAAGAAAATGTCCCAGAAGGAGCTGGAAGAGCTGGAGATTCTGCGGAAGAAGAGCCTGCAAATGGAGCTGCCCATGCTCTGCGGCTTCTCGTTCCCGGTGCAGAAGATGATCTTCGTAATCAACTTCCCCGGAAATGTTACGACGGTCCCCAATTTTTCCAGTGTTTATCGGCAGGACAGCATTGAATCGGTGCTTTCCACCTCTGTGACCGGCAACATCATCTCCGGCGAAAGCACCGCAATCCTCAATGACCATGAGGGAATCACCATGAATATGCTGGTTTCCAAGGAGATGTTCCCCAACGTAGACATCTATGTGCGAAACGGCAACCCCGAAGTGGTGCCCATGCTGGTGATTGCGGGAATTGCCATGCTCTATTGGCTGATCTTCCTGCGCACGCTGCCCCTGCACCGCTACCAGAACACGGTGCCCCCCAGTGATATCACCGCCGGTGAGCTGGGCTGCCGGCTGACACTGGCAGGCGGCGACCTGAGCATGATGGTCCTTTCCTGGGCCCAGCTGGGATATATCATGATTCAAATCGACAACGCCGGCAGAGTCATCCTGCATAAACGGATGGATATGGGCAACGAACGAAGCCTTTTTGAAATCCGCATTTTCCAGCTGCTCTTTGCAAAGCGGCAGACGGTGGACGCCACCGGATATCAGTATGCAAAGCTCTGCCACCGGGTGGACGGCATGGTCCCCGGTGAAAAGACCATGTGCAAGAACAGCTCCGGCAATATGAAGCTGTTCCGGGGAATCTGCTGTCTGGTTCATGTGTTATGCGGCGTCTGTGTTGCCATGAACATGACCGCCATTCGGGCCTTGCAGATTATCCTGGCGTTGTTCCTGGGCTTCTTCGGTGCCATTTCCGCCTGGCAGATTCAGGAAATCGCCTACCGCACCCACCTGCGTGGAAAGCTCCGGGTCTTCATCGGCCTGGGCCTGTGTCTCGTCTGGGTGATCCTGGGATGGATTGCAGGACAGGTGACCATTCCCCTGTGCAGCGTTCTGGGTCAGTTTGTATTCAGCTACTTTGCAGCCTACGGCGGCAGAAGAAGCGACCTCAACCGCCACGATGTGGGAGAAATCCTGGGCCTGCGCAAGTATATGAAGCGGATTCCCAAGGAGGACCTGAACCGTCTGATGAAGGTCAATCCCGACTACTTCTTCGACCTGGCTCCCTATGCTCTGGCTATGGGCGTTATGAAGCCCTTCTCCAGAAATTTCGGCAACCGGAAAATGTCTCAGTGCCCCTATCTGGTGACCAAGAACCAGGGCAAGCGCTCCGCAGCGGAGTGGGCCATCCTTCTGCGAAAGACCGTGGACCGGATGGACTACCTGAGAGACCGCATCGAGCTGGAACGCTGGATGCCCATTAAGTTCCGATAATCAAAAGAAAAGTGGAGACCGGCTTCGGTTCTCCACTTTTTTTGCGCCTATGGACACTTTTCCTTTTGGGCGGAATGTGATAAAATAAAACCCATATCGGAAAGAGGGGAAGGATTTCCATGAAGACCTGTGTTATTTTTGGGGCCGCAGAGTTTGACACCCTGCTGGAGCCAATCCGGCAGGAGGACTGCGTCATTGCCGCAGACGGCGGCCTGTGCCATACCCAGAAGCTGGGACTTGTGCCGGATGTGATTTTGGGGGACTTTGATTCCCTGGGATATACCCCGGACCATGCCAATGTATACCCGGTGGAAAAGGACGATACCGATTCCATGCTGGCGGTCCGCCGGGGGCTTTGTCTGGGATGTGAACGCTTCCTGCTCTACGGAAGTCTGGACGGCCCCCGCCTGGACCATACCGTCGGCAATTTCCAGACTTTGCAGTATCTCTGCGACCATGGGGCTTTCGGCTATCTGGTGGGCAGAGACTACCTGGTTACGGTGGTGAAAAACGGCGGCCTTCGGTTTCCTGAGACGGCAGAAGGCATCCTGTCGGTGTTCTGCATGGGGGCGGATGCCCAGGGGGTGGACCTGAGCGGACTGCAATATCCCCTCACCAGCGGGACCCTGACCCCGGGCTTTCCGCTGGGGGTCAGCAACCACTTTATCGGAGAGACTGCCCGGGTTTCTGTCCGGGATGGGAGCCTGCTGGTGCTGTGGGACCGGAAAAACGGACTGCCCCAGCGCATGGTCTGAGGCTTTTTGGGGGAACCTATGCTTACCTATGAACTGAAAAAATCACCGGGGGTGCCCCTGTATGAAGCGCTCTATCGGTGCATCCGCCGGGACATTCTGGCAGGAACCCTGAAAGCCGGGGAGAAGCTGCCCTCCAAACGGGCCCTGGCCCAGAATCTGGAGGTCAGCAAAATCACCGTGGAGGCGGCCTATAACCAGCTTTTGGAGGAGGGCTATATCCGCTCCCAGGAAAAGGTCGGGTATTTTGTGGAGCAGGTGGAGCAGCCGCCGGTGCTCCACCTGCCAGCCAGACCCATGCAGCCCATTTCCCAGCCGGAGCTGACCGGCAGCCAGCACTTCCCGTTCTCCGTATGGAGCCGCCTTCAGCGGGAGGTGATGCTGGACTATGGGGAGCGGCTGCTGCTGCCCATGCCCAACCAGGGCATCCCGGAGCTGCGCTGTGCCATTGCCGGGCATCTGGCGGCTTTTCGGGGCATGGAGGTGGACCCGGGGAACATCCTCATCGGTGCAGGAACGGACTTTCTCTATAATCTGCTGATTCAGCTTTTGGGACGGGAGCCAATCTACGCCGTTGAGGACCCGGGATATGAGAAGATCCGCAAGATCTATGCCGCCGGCGGTGTCACCTGCATGGGGGCCCGGATGGACGACAAGGGGGTCCTGCCGGACTGCCTGGGAGAGGCCCGGGTGCTTCATATCTCCCCAACCCACCACTTTCCCACGGGCATTGTCACGCCCCTCAGTCGGAGACAGGAGCTTCTGGACTGGGCCAGAAATCAGGACGGCTGGATCATCGAGGATGACTACGATTCGGAGTTCCGCTTCGATGCCCACCCAAAGCCTGCCATGCAGTCCCTGTGCGGCAGCCGGGTCATCTATATGAACTCCTTTTCCAAGAGCCTGGCCCCCTCCATTCGAATCAGTTATATGGTGCTGCCCCGTCAGCTTATGGAGAAGTTTCAGCGGGAGCTGGGCTTCTACAGCTGTACGGTGCCCAGCTTCGAGCAGTATACCCTGGCCCGGTTTTTGAGCCGGGGGTACTTTGAAAAGCACATCAATCGGATGCGGAAATTCTATAAAAACCGGAGAAATGCCCTGATTTCCCGCATTGAATCCTGGGAGTATGCGGATAAGCTCACCATTTTGGAGGAGGACGCAGGCCTGCATTTTCTCCTGCGGGTAGATACAGACCTTTCAGACCGGGCTTTGGGAAAGCTGCTCAGCGATGGGGGAATCCCCATCCGCTGTCTGACGGAATATTACCACGACCGCCAGGAGGAGGACCAGCACTGCCTGGTACTGAGCTATGCGGGCCTTGGCGAGGAAAGCGTGGACCGGGCCCTGGAGGTCCTGTCCGGGATTTTCCGGAACCCAAACCACAAATAACTTGCCTTTTATCCTGTCGGAATATATAATAAAATGGAGTATTATGTAAAGGAGGGGGATTCTATGGGACAACACGCCTATCGCGGCTGTCTTCTGGGTCTGGCTGTGGGAGATGCCATGGGCTATACGGTGGACAGCCGCAGCTGGTCGGAAATTCAGGAGGACTACGGTCCCAATGGACTGCTGGGCTATGACCTGGTCAACGGCTATGCGGAGATCACCTCCTATACACAGCTGGCGGCCTTTACCTGCAACGGCCTGCTCCTGGGACTTACCCGGGGGCAGATGACAGGAAAAATGGCTCCGTTTATCAAGTATATCGGACTTTCCAGCCGGGAATGGGCCGCGTCTCAGCGTCCCTGGGGCCGCCCGGAACAGAGCTTTTGCTGGCTTTTGCAGCAGCAGGAGCTGTGCCGCCGCCACTGCATGGACACCCGGATGCTGGATACCCTGAGCCGGAAGCGGCTGGGAACTCCCGAGGAACCCACCAATTCCTTTGACGGCCCCGGCGGTCTCACCAGCGCCATCGGCGTGGGCCTGTTTTTCCACCCGGACCGGACGGACCAGATGGAGATTGACCGCCTGGGTGCAGAGGCGGTGGCCCTGACCCACGGAAATCCCGAGGCATTTCTCACCGGCGCGGTTCTGAGCCATCTGGTGAGCCGATTGGCAAAGAATCCCAGAGCAGACCTCAAGCGGCTGATTCAGGAGGCTATGGAAGCCCTGCGGGCCCAGTTCGGTCATCAGTACAGCCAGGCCTATGAGGTGTGCAATCTCTTAAAAATGACCATTTCTCTGTCAAACGGCCTGTATCACGACCATGCGGACGTGATGGAAAAGCTCCACTGCGAGACGGCTTCTCAGGCCCTGGCAGGGGCACTCTATGCCTGCCTGGTGGGCGGAGACGATTTCGACAGTGCTATGATTATCGCCGTCAACCACTCGGGCCGCAGTGCCGCAGTGGGTGCCATTGTGGGCGCCATCCTGGGAATCCGGCTGGGAGCCAAGGCGCTGCCCGAGTTCTATATCGAGTGCCTGGAACCGGCGGAGGCCCTGGTGGAGCTGGCAGATGACCTCTATCACGGCTGTCCCATGGAGATGGGCAACAAGCTGTTCGATTTGGACTGGGACCGGAAGTATCTCCACGGCGGCAGATGACAAACCAGCGTTGCAGCTCATAGCGGCTGAAAGTTTGGCGGAAAGCCCCCAAGGGGGATTTCGACAGTCTTAACAGACATAATCCCCTCTCTGGGACATAGATTGTCCACAGGGAGGGGATCTTTTATGAAGAAACGGGAGTTTTGGATTCTGGCGGCGGTGCTGGCCATTGCCGTCGCCATGGGGTTTGGCATTTATTGGGGACGGAGTATTCCCACCGGGTCCTGGGGCCTGAGCTTTCAGCAGGAGGGGGCGGCCCCCATTGCCAACGCCACCCAGGAGAAGCTGATGCCATTGGATGCGGCCTATCTGGGAAATCCGGAGGAGAAGGTGCTCTATCTCACCTTTGACGCCGGGTATGAAAACGGCAACACGGGAAAAATCCTGGATGCCCTGAAAAAGCACAATGCCAAGGGGGCCTTTTTTCTGGTGGGCAACTTCGTGGAGAAGAACGGAGACCTGGTTCGGCGGATGGCCCAAGAGGGGCATATCGTGGGAAACCACACCATGCACCACTATGACATGAGTAAAATCGGGGACCCGGAGACCTTTCGGAAGGAATTGCAGGGGATTGAGGACCTATATCGGGAGGCGACCGGGCAGGAGCTTTCCAAATACTACCGCCCGCCACAGGGAATCTACAGTGAGGAAAATCTGAAAATGGCCCAGGATTTGGGATATCGCACGGTGTTTTGGAGCCTTGCCTACGTGGACTGGAACCAGGACAAACAGCCCACCCATGAGATGGCCTTCCAGAAGCTTCTGCCCCGGACCCATAACGGGGCGGTGGTGCTGCTGCACCTGACCTCCAAAACCAATGCGGAGATTCTGGATGAGCTGCTCACCAAGTGGGAGGAAATGGGCTACCGCTTCGGCACCATCGATGAGCTGTTTGAGGACTACAAGGGATAATCGTTATCAGAAATGGAAAAATCCCCGGCATTTCTTTGAAAATGCCGGGGATTTTGTGGGTTATAACCGCTTGAGAGGACGGGATTCGTCCTGCGCGATGAGAAGATCGGTGATGATGGAGTTGGAGATCAGGAAGCCCTTGGCGGTGAGACGCCAGCGGCCTTCTTCGTTCCGGGCGGTGTAGACACCCCGATGCTTCTTGAGAATGTCCTCAATGGGGTCAAAGGACAGCAGGAACATCTTTTCGTATTCCTCGGCGCTGATGCCGGTGCTGGTGCGCAGACGGAGCATCAGATACTCGCCGGCACGCTCCCGCAGGGGGATTTCCTGTACGTCTTCCATGACCTCGCCGTTTCCGCGGATGCCGTCGATGTAGGCCTGGACGTTTCGCACCAGGGTGAACCGCTTTCCGGCAAAGTCAGAGCTGGCGCTGGGGCCGAAGCCCAGATACTCGCCGCCGGTCCAGTATTTCATATTGTGGCGGGAGTACATACCCTTGCGGCAGAAGTTGGAGATTTCGTACTGCCGGAAGCCCCGCTCGCTGAGAGCTTCCACGGCGGCAAGGTACATATCGGCCTGGTCGTCGTCGCTGGGCAGGTTGGCAAGGTCCCGGTACTCATAGAGGGGGGTGCCCTCCTCCACCTTGAGACCGTAGCAGCTGATGTGCTCCGGGTTCAGGCGCAGAACATTTTCCAGAGTCTCCTGCCAGTCCCGCAGGGTCTGACCGGGAAGACCGTAGATGAGGTCAATGGAGGTGTTGCGGTAGCCCGCCTTGCGAATCCGCTGGAAGGCGGTCACGGCCTGGGCATAGGTGTGGGGACGGCCGATTTTTTTCAGGATCTCGTCGTTGTCGCACTGGACACCCAGACTGACCCGGTTGAAGCCCTCGGCCCGGAGCCGATGGAGCAGCTTATCGGAAACAGAGTCCGGGTTTGCCTCGAAGGTAATCTCGGCGTTGTTGTCCACATCGAAGTTCCGGCGGATGGTGGTGAGAATGGTAGCCATACCGTCTGCACCGAAGAAGCTGGGGGTGCCGCCGCCAAAGTAGATGGTATCCACCTTGTAGCCGGGGGCCAGGGAGCCGGCCTCCTTGATATGGGCACAGATGGCATCCAGATAACCGTCGATGATTTTATCATCCTTGGTGGTAAGAGAGTAGAAATCGCAGTACTGACACTTGCTGCGGCAGAAGGGAACATGGACATAGATGCCAAGCGGTGTCTTGTTGGTTCTGCGGGTTAAAATCGCCATGAAACTGGCTCCTTTCCTGGGTAGTTAGGGAAGAAGCAGGCTTCTTCCCGTGAAAATCAGATTATTCTTCGTCCAGCTTCAGCACTGCCATGAAGGCCTCAGAGGGGACAGAGACGGTGCCGAAGGTGCGCATCCGCTTCTTGCCTTCCTTCTGCTTTTCCAGCAGCTTCTTCTTTCTGGTAATATCGCCGCCGTAGCACTTTGCCAGCACGTCCTTGCGGACAGCCTTGATGGTCTCCCGGGCGATGATCTTGCCGCCCACAGCGGCCTGCACCGGGATTTCAAACTGGGCACGGGGGATGTTGTCTTTCAGCTTTTCGCAGATTTTTCTGGCTCTGGGGTAGGCATTGTCCGCAAAGAGAATGAAGCTCAGAGCGTCCACAATGTCGCCGTTCAGCAGAATATCCAGCTTGACCAGACGGCTGGGACGGTAGCCGATGAACTCATAGTCCAGGGAGCCATAGCCGCGGGTCCGGGATTTGAGGGCATCGAAGAAGTCATAGATGATTTCGTTCAGGGGCATTTCATAGTGCAGCTCCACCCGAATGGAATCCAGATAGACCATGTCCTTGAATTCGCCCCGGCGCTGCTGGGCCAAATCCATGATGTTGCCCACATACTCCTGGGGGGCAATGAGGCTGACCTTCACGAAGGGCTCCTCTGCCAGCTCGATGTCCTCGGGGTCGGGGTAGTCCTGGGGATTGTCCACCAGAAGCACATCGCCGTTGGTCTTGGTAATCCGATAGATAACGTTGGGGGCGGTGGTAATCAAATCCAGGTTGTATTCCCGCTCCAGACGCTCCTGAATGATTTCCATGTGGAGAAGGCCCAGGAAGCCGCAGCGGAAGCCAAAGCCCAGCGCAATGGAGCTTTCCGGCTCATAGCACATGGAAGCGTCATTGAGCTTCAGCTTTTCCAGAGCGTCCCGCAGGTCCTGGTACTTGGCACCGTCAGCGGGGTACACGCCGGAGTAGACCATAGGCTGCACTTCCCGGTAGCCGGGCAGAGGCTCTTCAGCCGGTCTCAGCAGCTCGGTGATGGTGTCACCCACCTTGGTATCGGCGACGGTCTTGATGGAGGCGGTGATGTAGCCAACCTCACCGGCACCCAGGGCATCCCGGGGAACCAGGCCGTTGGGGCTCATGGTGCCCACTTCCACGACCTTATAGGATGCGCCGGTAGCCATCATCTTGATGTCCATGCCGGCCTTTACAATGCCCTGCTTGATTCGGGTGTAGACAATGACACCCCGGTAGGCATCGTACTGGCTGTCGAAAATCAGCGCCTGGAGCGGTGCTTCCCGGTCGCCCTGGGGAGCGGGGACGCCCTGGACGATCATTTCCAGCACAGCGTGGATGTTGATGCCGTTCTTGGCGGAAATCTCCGGGGCATCCTCGGCAGGAATACCGATGATGTCCTCCACTTCTGCCTTGACCTCGGCGGGCCGGGCAGAGGGCAGGTCAATTTTATTGATGACGGGCAGGACTTCCAGGCCTGCGTCAATGGCAAGATAGGTGTTTGCCAGGGTCTGAGCCTCCACGCCCTGGGAGGCGTCCACCACCAGAACAGCACCCTCGCAGGCAGCCAGGGAGCGGGAGACCTCGTAGTTAAAGTCCACGTGGCCCGGGGTGTCGATGAGGTTCAGTGCATAGGTTTCGCCGTCGTCAGCGGTGTAGCTCAGCTGGGCAGCGGTGGCTTTGATGGTAATGCCCCGCTCCCGCTCCAACTCCATGGAGTCCAGCAGCTGCTCTGCCCGGGTGCGGCAGTCAATGGCATTGCACGCTTCGAGCAGGCGGTCCGCCAGGGTGGACTTGCCATGGTCGATGTGGGCAATGATGGAAAAGTTTCTGATTTTGGAAAGATCTGTCATATCGGATTCTCCTCACTGGGTACAATCATTGGGGGAGGATGCCCATTCACAGGGCATAATCACTCATTTTCCCAATTATACCGAATTTTTTCGGAAAAGTAAACCGTATGTTTTGATTATTTTTGGGAAAAACTTATGCTATCGCCGAAAAAATTGACGAAATCCGGGAGTTTTCAAAAACTTCACAAAAAATACTCTTGTCAAAATCCTGAAATCGAGGTATAGTCTAACGGAATGATGGAAATTTACCGTTATCTATTGTGAGACGAGAGAAAGAGGGGGAATCTTATATGAGTACACCGAAGAAGAATTCCAAAGAGAATGTGGAAGATGTTCAGACCGCTCTGCAGAACCTGATCGCCCAGGGCAAGAAGGACGGCGTCCTCCGTGCCAGCGACCTCAATGCGCTGCTGGAAAAGATGGTCCTGACACCTGAGAAGATCGAGGAAATCTACGACCGCTTCGAGGCGATGAACATCCAGCTCATTACCAATGAACTGGACCTGGATGTGGACGTAGACATGGAAGGGGACCTGGAAGAAGAGGACCTGGTGGACCCGGTTGACCTGGCAGCTGAATACAGCCTGGACGACCCCGTCCGGATGTACCTCAAGGAGATCGGTCAGGTTCGTCTGCTGTCTGCCGAGGAGGAAGTGGAGCTTGCAAAGCGTGTTTCCGAGGGCGACCAGGAGGCAAAGAACAAGCTGACTGAGGCAAACCTCCGTCTGGTGGTCTCCATTGCTAAGAAGTATTCCGGCCGCGGCCTGCACATCCTGGATCTGATTCAGGAAGGCAACACCGGCCTCATTCGCGCAGTTGATAAGTTCGACTGGACAAAGGGAAACAAATTCTCTACATATGCCACCTGGTGGATTCGGCAGGCCATTACCCGTGCCATTGCCGACCAGGCCCGGACCATCCGGGTGCCTGTGCATATGGTAGAGGTCATCAATAAGGTTACCCGCTGCAACCGGAAGCTGGTCCAGGAGCTGGGCCGGGAGCCCACTCTGGAAGAGGTGGCAGCAGAGCTGGACCTTCCCATGGAGAAGATCATCGAGGCCAACCGCACCGCTGCGGATACCCTGAGCCTGGATACCCCTGTGGGCGATGAAGAGGATACCTCCATCGGCTCCTTCGTGGAGGACGAGCGCACCCCCGGTCCCGCTGACGCTACCTCAAACGCCATGCTGGCAGAGGCCCTGAAGGAGATTCTGGACACCCTCACCGAGCGGGAAGCCGATGTGCTCAAGATGCGTTTCGGTATGTACGACGGTCGGACCCACACCCTGGAAGAGGTGGGCCAGATCTTCGGCGTTACCCGTGAGAGAATCCGTCAGATTGAAAATAAGGCCATCCGTAAGCTGCGTCATCCCAGCCGGGCCAAGAAAATCCGCGATTTCTACTGCTAATTACAACAGAAAAGGCCTGCCGCAGAATTCCGATTCTGCGGCAGGCTTTTTTAATTGGCAGACAGAAATGCTTTGATTTTTTCGCCGTCTCCGTAGCCCTTGCGGTAGAGGGTATCCAGAAGTGCCGGGTCCCGGGTGAGGGTGGTGACACCGCAGGTGTCATCCGGGGCCACAATCAGGGCCTTTCCTCTCTGGACGTATTTCTGGGCCAGGGCCACACCTTCGTTATACCGCTGGGCGTGCAGATGCAGGCCCTCTGCGGCCTCCGGGTAGTGGCGGCGGAGAATATGGGCCAGCTTGTCATCCTGTTCCGGGGTGCGAATCAGGTTTTCCGGCTTGGTCAGCAGCAGAATCACCTTGTCACAGCCCAGGGCGAAGGCTTTCTCCACGGGCACCGGGTCACTGAGGGCACCGTCGAAATAGGGCTGACCGTTCACCGAATAGGGGTGGCAGACCACGGGAATGGCACAGGAGGCCTTCATCACATCGTAGTCATCCTGGGTGATATCGGACTTTTTGAAATATCGAGGGGTTCCGGTGTCCGCATGGGTGGCGACCACATAGAAATCCATGGAACTGCTTTGAAAAGCGTTGTAGTCCAGGGGGTATTCTCCGTCGGAGTTGCTGAGGGTGCTGTAGGCGTAGTCCAGGTCAATAAAGGTCCGTTTGGTAATAAAGTTTTTGGCTCCGGCGTACTCCTTCCGATGACCGTATTCGGTGTAGAAGCGGTAGTTTCGCCGGACCTGCCCTGCGGCATAGGAGATGAGGTTTGCACTTCCGGCGGAGACCCCGATTCCCAGGTCGAAGGGGATGCGCTCGTCCATGCAGTAGTCCAGCACACCTGCGGCGTAGATTCCCCGATAGCCGCCGCCCACATCCACAATCCCGATTTTCATAGCAGTCGTTTCCTTCTTTCATCATGCTGTATAGTAGGAGCATAAGCCAAGGCCAGTTCCCTTCGCAATGGACAGTTTTCCCAGGATGCCCAAAAACAAGACATTGGTACAGAATTTTCCTGCGCCGGATAGAAAAAATTCCCCAAGCGGTCAGAGAGCCGACGGTTATCCGCTTTTTTAGAAGGTTTCTTGTAGTAGAATGAAGCCATCTAAACCAAGGAGGAAAGAAACCATGTATTATTCCAGCGGTAATTACGAAGCCTTTGCCCGGCCTCAAAAGCCCGAAGGAGTGGAGCATAAGTCCGCTTATATCATCGGGACCGGCCTTGCGGCGCTGACCGCTGCCTGCTATCTGGTGCGAGACGGTCAGATGCCCGGCAGTCACATTCACATTTTGGAAAAGGAACCCATTCCCGGCGGTGCCTGTGACGGCTGGGAGTATCCCCAGCTGGGCTATGTGATGCGGGGCGGCCGGGAGATGGACAACCATTTCGAGGTCATGTGGGACCTGTTCCACTCCATTCCCTCCATTGAAAACCCGGATGTCAGTGTTTTGGACGAATACTACTGGCTCAATAAAAAGGACCCCAACTACTCCCTCTGCCGCGCAACGGAAAAGCGGGGCCAGGATGCCCACACCGACGGCAAATTCGGTGTTTCCGACCGGGCGGCTATGGAGATTATGCGGCTGTTTTTCACCCCGGACGAGGACCTCTGCGACAAGCGCATTACGGAGTTCTTCGACGACGAGGTGCTGAATTCCAACTTCTGGCTCTACTGGCGCACGATGTTTGCCTTTGAAAACTGGCACAGCGCCCTGGAGATGAAGCGCTATATTAAGCGCTATATCCATCATGTGGGCGGCCTGCCTGACTTCAAGGCCCTGCGCTTTACCAAGTACAATCAGTATGAGTCCATGATTCTGCCGATGATTCGCTATTTGGAGGACCATGAGGCAGACATCCGCTACAACACCAAGGTGGTGGACGTGCGCTTCGACATTCAGCCCACCCGGAAGCAGGCCGTGAAGATTGAGGTGCTCTCTCAGGGGAAGCCCCAGACCATCCCGCTGACGGAAAACGACCTGGTGTTCATCACCAACGGCGGCTGTGTGGAAAACTCCGCCCTGGGTTCCCAGACCACCCCCGCCCCCTACAACACCGAGTTGAAGCCCGGCGGCGGCTGGGATTTGTGGAAGCGGATTGCCGCCCAGAGCCCGGACTTCGGACACCCGGAGAAGTTTTGCAGCAGCCCCGAGCAGACCAACTGGATGAGCGCCACTGTCACCACCCTGGATCAGAAGATTGTTCCCTATATCCAGAAAATCTGCAAGCGTGACCCCTTCAGCGGCGGTGTGGTCACCGGCGGCATTGTCACTGTGAAGGACTCCAACTGGCTCCTCAGCTGGACCTTTAACCGCCAGCCCCAGTTCCATTCCCAGCCCAAGGATCAGCTGGTTGGCTGGATCTACGGCCTGTTTACCGACAAGCCCGGCAACTTTGTGAAGAAGACCATGCGGGAGTGCACCGGCGAGGAAATCTGCATGGAGTGGCTGTATCACCTGGGTGTTCCCGTGGAGGAGATTCCCCAGCTTGCCAAGCACAGCGCCAACACCATTCCCTGCATGATGCCCTATATCACGGCCTTCTTTATGCCCAGAACGGTGGGGGACCGCCCCAACGTGGTGCCCGACCATGCAGTGAACTTCGCCTTTATCGGTCAGTTTGCTGAGACAGAGCGGGATACCATCTTCACCACGGAGTATTCCATGCGTACCGCCATGGAGGCCGTGTACACCCTGCTGAATGTGGACCGGGGTGTGCCCGAGGTTTGGGGCAGCACCTATGACATTCGGGATTTGCTGGATGCCACGGTAAAGCTGCGGGACGGAAAGCCCATTACCGAAATGTCTTTGGGCTTTAAGGAGAGGATTGTTCTCAAAAAGGCCCTGAGTAAGATCAAGAACACGGATATTGAGAAGCTGCTCAAAGCCTATCATGTGATCTGAACGGGGCGGATAACGGAAACGAAATCGGCGGATGCATTGGCGCCCGCCGATTTTCACCGTTGAAAAATGGAGAATCTCAGGGTATAATGGAGGAAAACCCAGAGAAAGGAAGAAAATGCCATGGCTGATTTTACCAAGAAGGCCATCAAGAATTCGCTGATTAAGCTGCTGAACGAAAAGCCTCTGAAGCAGATTTCTGTTCGGGACATTGTGGATGACTGCGGTGTGAATCGCAACACCTTCTACTATCACTTTCAGGATATTCCCCAGCTGCTGCAGTCCATCATTCAGGAGGATGCGGATCGGCTGGTTTTGGAAAATCCCCAGATTGGCTCGGTTGAGGACTGCATGAATGCGGTCATCGACTTCTCTCTGAAAAATAAGAAAGCGGTTCTCCATATCTATAAGTCGGTGAACCGAGATATCTATGAGCAGTACCAGTGGCAGGTCTGTGAGCACATCGTTACCGTTTATCTGGACCAGACTTTGAAAGGACGGCAGATTGCGGAGGCCGACAGAGCGTTTCTCATTGAGTACCTTAAATGTATCCTGTTTGGTCTGGTGATGGACTGGCTGGAAACCGGTATGCGGGATGACATCCAGCAGTTTGTCCACCGACTGTGCCGGCTGAATCTGGGGAATCTGGAGGATATGATTCAGCGCTGCCAGGAAGATACTTGACCCCTTTGGACAAATACGCCCCTGTGCCTAAATTATGGGCACAGGGGCGTTTCTTATCCGTGGCGATGAAAGCGGCGCTCTGATAAGATAAGGTCAGTATCAAGGAAGGAGGCCGCAAACATGGCTGCTGATTGGGGAAAAAGAAGAGAAACAGGGTGGAGAACATGAGAGAAAACCGCACCTTACAGGCGGCAAAATGCGGCTATATTCTGCTGTCTGTGCTGATTTCCGGATTGGGAATCACAATGATTGCGATTCCCGGGTTTTCTGCATCCTGGCTCTGCTGGCTGGGGGGAATCCTGCTGATGGCCTTTGGCCTGGTGAAGATATTGGGGTATCTCTCCAAGGACCGCTGCCGCCTTGCCTTCCAATATGACCTGGCCTTTGGAATTTTCATGATGGCCCTGGGCTTCCTTCTGATGCTTCGCCGGGATCCCCACATTATCTGCATCCTGCTGGGCCTGGGAATCCTGGCGGATGCGCTGCTGAAAATCCAGATTGCCATGGACGCTAAGGTCTTCGGCATCCGCTTGTGGTGGGCCATTCTCAGTGCAGCCATCCTCACCGGCGTGGTGGGATTCCTGCTGATATTCCGGCCCTATGAGAGCGCAGAAGTGGTGAGGGTCCTTCTGGGCAGTTCCTTCCTGGCAGAGGGAATTTTAAATCTCATCACCGTGCTCACCGCCGTGAAAATCCTGAAAAAAACCGACGAAAGAATAGGAGAAGACTATGTGCAGCTATAAAATCGAGAACATTTCCTTTTTAAGTACAGACGGCAAGAGCCGGATTTCCAGTGTCGTCTACATTCCCGAAACCCAGCCCAAGGGCATCTTCCAGATTTGTCACGGAATGTGCGAGTATATCGGAAGATACCACCGTTTCATGGAGGACCTGGCAAAGGAGGGCTTTCTCGTCTGCGGTCACGACCACCTGGGCCACGGCGATTCCTCGCCCCGGGAGCAGTATGGCTTCTTTGGGGAAAAGGACGGCTGCCGGAATCTGGTGGAGGACCTGCACAAGGTGACGGTGATGATGCGAAGTCGATTCGGCCCGCTTCCGTATTTTCTCCTGGGCCACAGCATGGGTTCTTTCATCACCCGGCTCTATCTCAGCAAGTACGCCCATGAGCTGGACGGTGTGATTATCTGCGGCACCGGCGGCCCCACTGTAATGTCCCGGCTGGGAATGTGGACTGCTGGCCTGGTGTGCAAGGTGAAAGGCCCCCGCTATTGCAGTGCGGCTCTGGACCGGATGGCCTTCGGAAGCTTCAACCAGAAATTCTCCCGGGACAAGGCAGGCAAAGAGTGGCTGACCCGGGAGGAAACCGTGGTGCGGCGCTACTTAGAGGACCCTAAGTGTATGTTCCTCTTCACCGCCGCCGGGATGCGGGATCTCAGCACACTGAGCCATGAGGCCAACCGAAAGGAATGGTTTCAGAGCCTGGATGCCGCCCTGCCCATTCTGCTGATTTCCGGGGATATGGACCCGGTGGGAAATTATGGAAAGGGGGTCCGGGAGGTGTTCTGCCGTCTCCGGAAGGCAGGGATTTCCCATGTGACGATGCACCTCTATCCCGGTGCCCGCCATGAGCTTCTCAATGAAACCAACTATCAAGAGGTCTATGGGGATATCCGCAGCTGGATGGAACCTCTGATGAGATAAATGCGGAGATGAGAAAAATCTCCACAGCTGCGTGAAAACCCTGTGAAAGAATCAAACGATTTTGAAAGTGCCCCAGGGAAAAGAAAAGTGTTGTACGTTCACAGTAATTCTTGACGGTTGGGACGACGGTACGATATAATGGTGAAAATACTAGGAGGTGCACCATGCGGGGAATTCCATCACTGATTACAGATGTTCGCAAACGCGTGTTTACAGAGGTTGCCAAAATGGCCTATGCCGGAGGCGATTACTCCGGGGCGGAGGATCTGCCCTACAAGATCGTTCCGGGAGATCAGCCATTGCATCGGGAATCGGTGTTTTTGGAGCGGGCCATTGCCGGAGAGCGGGTCCGCCTGGCCATGGGGTTAGGGGTTCGGCCCATTCAGACCCGGACCCTTATGACCGACGGCATGGACGAAGCGGCGGTGGCAGAGCAGTATTATGAGCCGCCGCTGATCAATATCATCCCCTATGCCTGTCACGCCTGTCCCACCAATCAGTACCGGGTGACGGAGAGCTGCCAGAATTGTCTGGCGGCCTCCTGCCAGAAGGTGTGCCCCGTGGGGGCCATTTCCTTTGAAAACGGAAAGAGCTGCATTGACAAAAGCAAGTGCATCCGCTGCGGGAAATGTGCAGCGGCCTGCCCCTATCACGCCATTATCCATCTGGAACGCCCCTGTCAGGCGGTTTGCGGAATGGATGCCATTGGTTCCGATGCGCATGGCAAAGCGGTGATCAATCAGGACCTCTGCGTTTCCTGCGGACAGTGCCTGGTGAGCTGTCCCTTTGGTGCCATTGTGGACAAGGGACAGATTTTCCAGGTGATCCAGTCCATTCTGCGGGGGGATAAGGTCATTGCCATTTTGGCCCCTGCCTTTATCGGACAGTTTGGCAAGCACTCCACACCGGGAAAATTCATGGCTGCCATGAAGACGCTGGGATTTGCCCGGACGGTAGAGGTGGCGGTGGGCGCCGATATGTGCACCATTGAGGAAGCAAAGGACTTTCTGGATAAAATCCCCAGCCAGCACAGGTACATGGCGACCTCCTGCTGCCCTGCATGGCATTCCATGATTGAAAAGCTCTATCCCACAGAGGTGGAGAATATCTCCATGACCCTGACCCCCATGGTCTTTACTGCGCGGCTCATGAAGCAGAAGTATCCTGACAGCAAGGTGGTTTTTGTGGGCCCCTGTGCAGCCAAAAAGCTGGAAGCCATTCGGGCAGATATTCGCTCGGATGTGGACTTTGTTCTGACCTTTGAAGAGCTTCAGGGTATGTTTGAGGCGAAGGAAATCGATTTTTCCACCATCGAGGAAGTGGAGAATTTGAACGAAGGCACAGCGGCAGGCAGAGGCTTTGCGGTATCCGGCGGCGTTTCCGATGCCGTTACCAAGGTGATTCACATGATGGAGCCGGAGCGGGAAGTGAAAACGGAACGGGCCGAGGGCCTGCGGGACTGCCGAAAGCTCATGAAGCTGGCAAAGCTGGGGAAATACAATGGATACCTGCTGGAGGGTATGGCTTGTCCCGGCGGCTGCGTTGCGGGCGCAGGAACGCTCCTTCCGGTGGAACTGGCGGCTAAGGTGGTAGGCAAATATCAGGCTGAGGCCGAGACGGAAAGCCCCCTGGAAAGTCCCTACCGGGATTGCGGCGAAAAGCTGGAATCCGAAGACTGAACCAATAAAAAACAACACAAATCCCCTTAAAAGCCGTGGTTAATCGGCGTTTAAGGGGATTTTCGCATATTGAGAGTTATGGCTGGGTGGTTTCCGGGGAGACCTCGGGAAGGATGGATGGAGAACCGATGACATTTCCGTTTTCATCTACGTCAATCCATTCTATGCAGTAATGCTTTCCGAAGCAGTTTCCGATATTCTGTACATAGTCTTCAAGCAGGAACTGTGCACGTTGACGGGCATTTTCCAAAAGGACGCTGTCGCCAGACACAGATTCCAGCATCTGCGTCTGTGCTTCCTTAAGCGCAGTGATTTCATCCTCCGCGGTAATGGCTGCGGAATTTTCTGCTACAATGAAGCTGGCTGCATTCAGGGTGTTTTCGTCAACCTTACATCCCAGAACTTTGGCCGGAGGAAGGGTTATGGATACCGTATCATCCTTAACCGCAATGGTGACAAGAGAAGCATCCACTCCGACAGATACCTGCCCGGAATACTCAATCCAAAAATTCTTATCTTTTGAAAACCAGAGAAATCCTTTGGCGTTTTCTTGTTTGAACTTGGCAACATTGTGATAGTAGCATTCCGTGGTTGCCAATTCGCAGATATTGCGCATATGGGTGATCTGAGGCTCCATTGCCTGATGCTTGGCATCAGATTTTCCACAGCCGCAGAGCAGAAAGAGCATGGACAGCGTGAGAGCGATTATTTTTTTCATGCTGCAACCCTCCAATCAATACGGAGTGTATAATCGGAATCCAGCTGCTGAACAAAAGGAGAAACCAGCGCGGTGACGATGTTTTCCGCATTTTGTTTTGCAAGAACATAAATATATTTCTCATCCTTACATTCCTGTTCAACATCACGGATGCAGGCCTTATATGCCTCCTGAGATACGGTAGAGGTATTGGATTTTTTGTTCAGAAAGATATAGTCCAGAGAGGCGATATCCACATTGACATCTGTGATGTCTACTTCCGGCAGTGTAATTTGAATGACTTTGTCTGTGTGGTTTACATCAATGTCCACAAAATCCAAATTCATGCCCACCTTTATCTTGGAATCATAGGATACGTAGTAGTCGATTTTCTCTGGATCTTTCGGATTTGGCACCTGGGCAATTCCGTTGTAAACGGCCTCAAATGTAGATAATTCCCGGATTTTGATAATTTCCTCCAAAGTAGATTGGGTAATGATACTTGGGGGAGACATCTTGTGCCGTGTCAGGGAGAAGAGAATTACTGCAATGCAGATCAGCAATAGCAGGACCGTGGATATGATTACAATTTTGCTGGATAAACGTGACTTCAGCTCGGGGCAATTGCTATTCCCGGAGCTTTTCTTTTTCTTGTCTGTGTCCATAGGGAATCTTTCCTCCATCACATGATTTTATTGCGAAGCATCCAACGACGCTTCACAACAGCAGGTGTAATTTCCGCGGGGGTCCTGAAAATACTGCGACAGAAAACTGCAAATTACGACATCTAATAAATCTGAATACATCATATCATATGTTTTTTGATCTGTCCATTATATACGGATCATGTCGAAATAAAGAAATTCTGCAAATAGAGGGTTTCTGCATAGAACGCAAGTCGGAAGCACCGGGGTGCGGCGGTCTGCGTTTGGCCCAATCATTGCATAAAAAAACAAGGTACACAGAAGTGTACCTTGCATTTAGGAAATGGATTCTGGGCCTCGCTGCCGCATTTCCCGGAGGAAAATGCGCAAGGAGTGCCCCTTTGGGGCATCAGACTGCCACAGGCAGTCTGCATATAATCCTTCGAGTCCCATTATCTGCATAAAAAAACAAGGTACATAAAATGTACCTTGTTTTTTATGGGGTGGATAATGGGACTCGAACCCACGATCTTCAGAGCCACAATCT